>CAMHOK010000017.1 GCA_946186735.1 uncultured Bacteroidales bacterium | reverse complement strand
GCTGAGCCTATGGATGGTCCGACGGTGAGTCGCCTTCGTGAATGGGCACACCGATTTGACATGGCTATAGCCGGCTCGTTCATGGCGGCCGACAAGCAGAACCTGTATAACCGCGGTTTCTTTATCCGTCCTGATGGTGACTGCGATTTTGTGGACAAGCGTCATCTGTATGCTCATGGCGGAGAGGCCTCGTTCTTTACTCCGGGGCAGAAGAGAGTCATCTCCGAGTATAAAGGTGTGCGTTTCTGCCTTCTTATCTGTTACGACCTTCGTTTCCCCGTATGGTCGCGCAACGGCTCAGGCTTCGACTATGATGTGTTGCTCTATACCGCCAACTGGCCTGAGATACGCATCAAAGCATGGGATACACTCCTGCCTGCAAGGGTGATAGAGAACCAGTGTATCGTATGCGCTTGTAACAGAGTGGGGGACGACGCTCTCGGACTGCACTATCCCGGACACTCAATGGTGCTTGACTCACATCTCAACAACCTCGTAACACTCAGTGATGACGAGGCAGGAACGGCTATCGTAGAGCTGCCTGTTGATAAGATAAGACATTACCGTCAGACCCTGCCTCTATGGAAAGATGCCGATAAGTTTGCTCTTGATATACAAACTGAGAGTTAATGGACGATAGATGAATTGCTTAATTCTTATTTGCAAAAAAGTTTCGCCACTTACAAAAAAA
This sequence comes from uncultured Bacteroidales bacterium, assembly GCA_946186735.1. Classification (GTDB taxonomy): domain Bacteria; phylum Bacteroidota; class Bacteroidia; order Bacteroidales; family Paludibacteraceae; genus Colicola. The sequence continues at coordinate 25,756 of CAMHOK010000017.1, read as the reverse complement.
ATAGTACCTTTGCAAGCGCATGGAACACACATGGCACATACGGACTATGAGTGCTGATGAACAGGCATTGTCAGTCTCTCTGGCTCAGGAACTGAATATCTCTGAGGCGGCAGCCCGTATGCTTGTTGTTCGTGGTTTGAAGACTGCTGCTGAGGCTCGTTCGTTCATCCGTCCCGCGCTGGAGCAGTTGCACGACCCGTTCCTCATGAAGGATATGGAAGCGGCAGTGGAGCGCTTGACACAAGCTATGCGCGCCAACGAGAGGATATTGGTGTATGGCGACTATGATGTTGACGGCACCACAGCTGTAGCGTTGGTCTATAAGTTCCTCTCGCCTATTCACGACAATATCGATTTCTATATCCCTGACCGTTACAAAGAAGGTTATGGTATCTCTTATCAGGGGATAGACTATGCTGTTAGGACTCATTGCTCGCTCATCATCGCTCTTGACTGTGGTATCAAGTCAATGGATCATGTGGCTTATGCCAAGCAGAGAGGTGTCGATTTCATTATCTGCGACCATCACACTCCCGACCCCGTTCTGCCGGCAGCTGTGGCGGTGCTCGATCCTAAACGCTCCGACTGCTCCTATCCCTTCAAAGAGCTGTCGGGCTGTGGAGTGGGCTATAAGCTGATGCTCGCTTTTGCGCAGTATAACTCTATTGATCAGACCCGTCTGAGCGGACTGCTTGAGTTGTTGGCACTGAGTATAGCTTCTGATATAGTACCTCTTGTGGGAGAAAATCGCATCTTGGCTTTTCACGGACTCAAACAACTCAACGAGAATCCGTCTGTAGGCTTGCAGTCGATAATGGAAGTGGCAGAGATCAAACCAAGGAGCGTAACTATCAGCGACCTTGTTTATCGTATCGGTCCGCGTATCAATGCCAGCGGCAGAATGAAATCCGGGGCGGAGGCTGTTCGTCTGCTTATCTCTACCGACAAGCAAGAGGCCATGCAGAAGAGTCTGGATATCAACAACTATAACGAGGAGAGGAAAGATTACGACCAAAAGACCACCCAAGAAGCTCTTGAGCAGTTGATGGCCGACCCCGATAACGAACAGCATCACACCTCCGTGGTCTATGCCGCCCATTGGAACAAGGGCGTGGTAGGCATAGTGGCTTCGCGTCTGACAGAGAAGTTCTTCCGTCCTACCATTGTGCTCACTCAGAGTGAAGGAGACATCATCTCCGGCTCGGCACGCTCGGTGGGAGGGTTCGACCTCTATTCGGCTATCGACTCATGTCGAGACCTGCTCACAAACTTCGGCGGACACATGTATGCCGCGGGCTTGAGCATGCACCTCAAAGACCTGCCGGAGTTCAAGAGACGCTTTGAAGAGTATGTGGCACGGCATATATTGCCCGAGCAGACACTGCCTATAATCAATATCGAGGGTGAGCTCAGCTTTGCCGATATCGATAACCGCTTCTTCCAAGTGCTCAACGCCCTTCAGCCTTTCGGTCCGGGCAACGCCTGCCCCGTGTTTATGACCCGGGGAGCGTACAACTATCGCTATTCGAGAACAGTGGGTAAAGAGCAAGAACATCTCAAGCTCGACCTTTACGACGGAACAGGCTCAATGCAAGGTATAGCTTTCGGAAGAGCAGATATGGCTCCCGTCATACTCAACGGAGAGAAAGTGGATGTATGTTATCGATTGGAGAAGAACACTTTCAACGACAAGACTACTCTACAACTCATGACTCTCGATATCAAACCAACGAAAAATAATAACATCAAAAACACATAAGGTATATGTTTTCAGAACGCGATACTAAAGGTCCCACACTCCGTAAGGGAAGTATAGAAGTGGTGTGTGGTTCTATGTTCTCGGGAAAGACAGAAGAGCTTATTCGTCGTATGAAGCGTGCGCAGTTTGCGAAGTTGCGTGTTGAGATTTTCAAACCTGCTATCGATGTGCGCTATTCAGAAGAGGAGGTCGTCTCGCACGATCGTCGAGCCATACAGTCCACACCCGTCGAGTCATCGGGTAGCATATTGCTGCTGGCTAACGATGTGGATGTGGTAGGCATAGATGAGGCGCAGTTCTTCGATATGGGAATAGTGGATGTGTGCACACAACTCGCCAACCGCGGCATTAGAGTCATAGTGGCAGGGTTGGATATGGATTATAAGGGTGTACCTTTCGGACCTATGCCCGCTCTGCTTGCCATAGCTGAGGATGTGTATAAGACACATGCTATATGTGTGCGTTGCGGAGACCTGGCTTATGTGTCGCACCGACTCGTGCAAAGCGACAAGAGAGTGCTACTCGGTGAAACCGAGAAATATGAGCCGCTTTGTCGTGAGTGCTACGAGAAACTCAAACTCATAGACTCTTCTGAAGAGAAAACCGCTGAATCAAAATAAAACGACAAGACAGCTGATGGTTGTTGATTTTATCATACCATTGCCGTTAGAAGGCACTTTTTCCTACCGTATTCCCGAGTCCATGACTCGGGAATTTGCGATAGGTAAGCGTGCTCTGGTGCCTTTCGGACCAAAGAAGATCCTCACAGCGATAGCTTTCTGTGAGCATCAGGGAGAGCCGCCGGAAGAGTTGAAGTCGATTGTGTGTTTCCTTGATGATTCGCCCATCGTTCTGAAAGAGCAGCTACGCTTGTGGCAGTGGGTGAGTGATTATTATATGTGCACTCCGGGTGAAGTGATGAAAGCGGCACTGCCTGCATCTCTCAAGCTGGAGAGCGAGACCAAAGTGCAGATTTCTGACGATTTCATCGCAGATGTGCCGCTGAAAAATACGGAAGCGCAACTATATGATATCCTCTCTGACGGAAAGGTGCATGATGTGGCAGAGTTGAGCAGGAGACTGCAGTCCTCTGTGCTGGTTGTGACCATCGGCAAACTGTTGCAGAAAGGTGCCGTCAGGGTTGAAGAGAGCGTAGAAGACAACTATAAACCTAAGGTAGAGAAGCAAGTTGTGTTGGCTCAGACCGACAACCTTAACGCTGTGCTTGACTCTTTGTCTCGTGCCAAGACTCAGCAGGCGGCTTTGCTTGAGTATCTCCATCTGACCCATTCAGAGGCTTTGCCCGTTCCGCGATCCTGCTTGTCCGCACCTGCCGTCAAAGCGTTGGTAGAGAAAGGTATCTTCAAAGAGCTGCAAGTGCGCGTCGATAGAGTGGGATATGAGCAACCATCAGACCATCACACTCTGCATCAACTATCTGCGGCACAGCAAAAAGCATTGGACGAGACAGAGTCTTTTCTCCAACAGAAGAAGACCGTGCTCTTGTACGGAGTAACAGGAAGCGGAAAGACCGACATCTATATCCGCCTTATCCTCGAACAACTCAACGCAAACAAGCAAGTCCTTTACCTCGTACCTGAGATAGCTCTCACCACTCAACTTACCGATCGTCTGAGAGTAGTGTTCGGCGAGAGGCTGTTGGTATATCACTCTCGATTCTCTGATGCCGAGCGCTATGAGATCTATCTTAAGTTGCTTGAAGCCAAACAGCCTTATCTTGTTCTTGGAGTGCGCTCCTCTGTCTTCTTGCCTTTTGCCGATCTTGGTCTTGTCATTGTTGACGAAGAGCATGAGCCCTCGTATAAGCAGCAAGACCCGGCACCTCGCTATCATGCTCGCAGTGCGGCTCTTGTACTCGCTTCTTTCTTCGATAGTGCTGCTTTGCTCGGCTCGGCAACACCCTCACTTGAGTCGTACCTGAATGCGCTGAACGGTAAGTATGCTTTGGTCCGGCTCACCGAGAGATACGGAGGACTAAAACTGCCGGAGCAGGTGGTTATTGACCTCAGAGAGCAGTATAGACGCAAAGAGATAACAGGTCATGTCTCCGACCCGTTGCTCCGAGAGATGAAGCGCACTGTGGAGGAAGATAACAAACAACTCATCATCTTCCAGAACCGTCGCGGCTATGCCCATTATGTTGAGTGCAAAGAGTGCGGCTATGTGCCCAGATGTATCAACTGCGATGTGGCACTGTCTTATCATAAGTTCACCAACTCGCTCATCTGCCATTATTGCGGTTATGTGCGTCCTATGCTCGTCCGCTGCGATGCTTGTGAGAGTGAGACCATAGCCGACCGCGGACTGGGCACGGAGCGGATAGAGGATGAGCTGAGCCAACTCATGCCTAAGGCCCGTGTAAGGCGCATGGACACCGATACTACAAGACGCAAACGGAGTTACCAACAGATAATCGACGATTTTGCGTCTCACCGCTTTGACATATTGGTGGGCACACAGATGGTTAGCAAAGGCCTGGATTTCGACAACGTGCAGTTGGTGGCGGTTGTTCAGGCCGACTCGCTGTTCAATCAGCCCGATTTCCGTTGTCAGGAGCGCGCCTTCCAACTGCTCGAGCAGGTGAGCGGTAGAGCAGGGAGGAAGTATGAGGGAGGAAAAGTGGTTGTACAGACCTATTCACCGGACAATGCCGTTCTTAGTTATGTGGCTCGACATGACTACGAAGGTTTTGCTAATGCTCAACTCAAGGAGAGGCAGATGTTCCACTATCCGCCTTTCTATCGACTGGTCTATATCAATGTTGAGCATGTCGATTGTCAGAGCGCCATCTGTGCCGCCTCTTTCCTGCAAGAACAACTCAAGAGAGTGTTCACACACCGCTGCTCCAATGTCTTAGAGCCATCGTTGAGTAAAGTAAAGAATCGTTACAGACGACAGATCTTGCTCAAGTTTGCCGTTTCAGAACCCGTGGGTAAGGCAAAACAGATGATTGCTCAAATAATGCAGTCATGCAAGAAAGAATTACCGATGAAAGGGGCAATTTTGATAGTGGATGTCGATCCGATGTAGAGCTAAGGCAGAAGTCGATCTGAGGTGTTAAACGGTGGGTAACGACATACCTGTTATTTTCCTGTATAAGTCAAGAGCGTAGATGTCTGTCATTGAAGAGATGAAATCGATGATGGCAAGCACCTTGTCATACGGGTGTTCTGCTCTTATGTCATACTGTAACGGTACGCGTTGAAGCAATTGCTCAGAATAGGCTTTCTCGGGGTTGAAAGCAGCCTTGCTGAGCTCTTCGAGCAACATGTAGATAATCTTATAACCCGCCAACTCAACGTCCAAGACATCTTGTGAGCGGTAAATCTTCTTGACCGCTATCTCAGAGCATTGTTCGTATGCCTGCTTTTGGCTTGTGTTGATATGTTTGATCAGCGAGCCTTCGAACTGACCTTGCAGAATCAGCTCCTCATTCTCCACAAAAACCTTGGAACAAGCGTCCACCAACTCACCCACCACCGATGAGCGCAGATATGCTATTTGCTCGTTTTCATCGGTAACCATATTAAGGATAGTGTGCTTATGTTCTCTTTGCTGTTCGTCAAAGAAACTCAGATAAAGTTCTTTGGTCTGCTCTGTAGAGAGGAGGCGCAGTTTATGTGCATCTTCTATGTCCATGAGTTGATAACATATATCGTCGGCAGCCTCTACTAAATAAACCAAAGGATAGCGGACATATTGTTCTTGTCCGACAGACGGGATATTTAGTGTGGAGGCTATCCGGTGCCACGAGTCGCGGTCGGACCAGAAGAAACCGAACTTACCTTTTTTGTTGGGTGTGTTGACGGCGGCGTACGGGTACTTAACTATTGATGCGATGGTTGAATAGGTGAGCACGAACCCGCCTTTGCGACGCCCTTTGTATTGGTGAGTGAGGATGCGGAAAGTGTTGGCGTTACCCTCGAAATGTATGCAGTCTGCCCATTGCTCCGGCGTGAGCAGGGAAGCAAGAGCCTTGCCGTTACCCTCGCTGAAGAATGTGTCGATAGCTTTCTCGCCCGAATGACCGAAAGGCGGATTGCCCATGTCGTGTGCCAAGCACGCAGCTGACACGATGGCGTCAATACTGTCGATAGTGTCAGTCATCTCTGAATGTTTTTGTTTGAGCAAGAGCGCAACACTATGAGCAAGGCTCCTGCCAACGCACGACACCTCAAGCGAGTGCGTCAGACGGTTATGTACAAAAACGGAACCCGGGAGAGGGAACACTTGAGTCTTGTTCTGCATCCTACGAAAAGGAGCAGAGAAAATCAGACGGTCGAAATCGCGCTGGAACTCGTTGCGATGATCGTCGCTCGGCTTATGATAATCCTCTAAGCCGAACCTAAGAGTCGATAATAATTCTTGCCATTCCATGTCGCAAAATTAGTAAATTTTCCGAAGATGACAAACACAAACGCTCCTTTGCTTGCACATAACAGAAAAAAAACGTAACTTTGCGCGCATTTATAAAATGCAAGAAAGACTTTTGAGAATAATTAACTTTTAAATCTAAGAAATATGCGTTTGATTATTGAAAAGGACTATGATAGTCTGTCGCGTTGGGCTGCTAACTATGTAGCTATGCGTATCAATGAGTTTGACCCTAAAGAGAGTCGTCCGTTCATCCTTGGTCTGCCTACGGGTTCGTCGCCTCTTGGCATGTACAAGTACCTGATTGAGTTGAATAAAGCAGGTAAGGTGAGCTTCCGCCATGTGGTAACTTTCAACATGGACGAGTACGTCGGTCTGCCCGAGGAGCACCCGGAGAGTTATCACTCGTTCATGTGGAACAACTTCTTCAGTCATATCGACATCCGTCGTGATAATGTCAACATACTCAATGGTAATGCCAACGACTTGGAGGCAGAGTGCGCCCGCTATGAGGAGAAGATACGTTACTATGGCGGTATCGATCTGTTTGTGGGCGGTATAGGTCCTGACGGACATATAGCTTTCAATGAGCCTTGTTCGTCGCTCACCTCACGCACCCGCAAGAAAGCTCTCACCACCGACACTATCATCGCCAACTCGCGTTTCTTCGGAGGCGATGTTAATCAAGTACCCAAGACAGCTCTCACCGTAGGTGTGGGTACGGTGATGGATGCCAAAGAAGTGCTTATCCTTGTCAACGGGCACAACAAGGCTCGTGCACTGCAGCATGCAGTAGAAGAGCCCGTTAATCATTTCTGGACCATCTCGGCACTACAGCTCCATCAGCACGGCATCATCGTCTGCGACGAGTTGGCTTGCGACGAGCTGAAGGTGGGGACATACAAGTATTTCCTCGATATAGAGAAAGAGAATCTTAATCCCGACAGTTTGCTTTGATGTCAGTAGGTAAATGGATTATAGCCGGTGGCTTAGGTTTTGTCTTAGGCGGACCGATAGGAGCGTTGATAGGCGTTGTTCTTGCCTCTGTTTTCTTGCCGGACGATAAGGTGTTGTCAGAAGGCGAGGGCGGTGGTGCTGATTCAGGCTCTTTTTCAGGCAGAGGGCGGAGAAGCACTGTCTCACCCTCTGATATACGCGTGTCGCTATTGGTGTTGGTGGCATGCGTGATGAATGCAGACGGACACCCTAAGAAGTCGGAGTTGGAAGTGGTGAAGCGCTTCCTTGCTCAGAACTATTCGGAAGACGAATGTAAGGAGGCTCTGAGCATACTCAAGTCTCTGCTCAACCGGAAGATTGACCATGTAGCGGTAGCACAGCAGATAGGTGCGTATGTGAACTACTCTACACGCCTCACTCTTGTGCAGTTCCTCCTCAGTATTGCTAATGCTGACGGAGAGTTCGTCTCGCAAGAACAGTTCATCGTCGAGCAGATAGCTCTCTCTATGGGTGTCAGCGCTGCCGACTACAACTCGCTCGCTGCTATCTATCAACCAAAGAGAGACCCCCAATGGGCTTACAAAGTGCTCGAGATAGAGGTCAGTGCCACCAACGACGAAGTGAAGAAAGCTTACCGACGCATGGCTATGAAGTATCACCCCGACAAAGTAACATCTGCCGGAGAGGAGATCAAACAGAAAGCTACCGAGAAATTCAGGGCTATCAACGAAGCATACGAGTCGATAAAGACTCAACGAGGATTCAATTAGACTCGTTGTCAATATATAATTAACCATTACCATCATGCAGATTTACAACACTCTTACCCGAACAAAAGAAGAATTTAAGCCTATACAACCGCCTCATGTAGGTATGTATGTGTGCGGTCCTACAGTCTATGGCGACGCTCATCTGGGTCATGCGCGCCCCGCCATCACTTTCGACCTGCTCTATCGCTACCTCATGCATTTAGGTTACAAGGTGCGTTATGTGCGTAACATCACCGATGTGGGACACCTTGAGCACGATGCCGATGAAGGCGAGGATAAGATACAGAAGAAAGCACGACTTGAGCAGCTCGAGCCTATGGAGGTGGTGCAGTATTATCTCAATCGTTACCACCACGACATGGAGCAACTCAATGTCCTGCCGCCGTCGATCGAACCGCATGCATCAGGGCATATCATCGAACAGATAGAGTTCATCAAGAAGATACTTGATGCCGGCTTCGCATATATATCCGAAGGCTCCGTCTATTTCGATGTGAGGAAATACAATGAGAAGTATCATTACGGTAAGCTGTCGGGCAGGAATATCGACGAGTTGTACGAGACGACTCGCGAGCTCGATGGTCAGTCGGAGAAACACTGCTCGTTGGACTTCGCTCTATGGAAGAAAGCCTCGCCTGAGCATATCATGCATTGGCCCAGTCCGTGGTCTGAGGGCTTCCCCGGATGGCACCTTGAGTGCTCTACCATGGGGACCAAATACTTAGGCGAGACCTTCGATATCCACGGTGGCGGAATGGACCTTATGTTCCCTCACCATGAGTGCGAGATAGCTCAGAGTTGTGCGGCTCTCGGACACGATACCGTGCATTATTGGATGCACAACAACATGATAACCATCGAGGGGAAGAAGATGGGTAAATCTTATAACAACTTCATCACTCTCGAGCAGTTCTTCACCGGCACTCATCCGCTTCTCACCAAGCCTTTCTCACCCATGACCATACGCTTCTTTATCCTCATGGCTCACTACCGCTCCACCGTCGATTTCTCGAGCGAGGCACTCGAGGCGGCAGAGAAAGGTCTGGCAAGACTCAAAGAGGCATACTCTCACCTGATGAAGTTGAAAGCCGGTACTGCCTCTACCATACAGACTCAAGGACTCAGAGACAAGTGCGAAGAAGCAATGGCTGACGACCTCAACTCACCCATCGTGCTCGCACATCTCTTCGAATCGGCAAAGGCTATCAACACTCTCTTCGACGGTAAAGCACAGATCTCTGAAGCCGACCTTAAAGAGCTCAGAGAGGTATGGCAACTGTTTGCTATCGACCTCTTAGGCCTCCGATTGCAAGAAGAAGGAGAGCAGGGAGGACAAGAGCAAGCATATCACGGAGCCGTTGACATGCTCTTAGAGATGCGCTTGAATGCTAAGAGACAAAAAGACTGGGCCACCTCCGACATGATTAGAAACAGACTGACCGAGCTCGGGTTCAATATCAAAGATACCAAAGACGGGTTCGAGTGGAGCTTGTAGAGTCTGTGAACAATATAATTGTCATACATTAACCGTAATCAACGATGCGACTTGTTTTTGCAACCAACAACCAACATAAGCTTGACGAGGTCCGCCATATCCTCGGCTCAGAGCACGAAGTACTGAGTCTGAACGATATAGGCTGCCACGAAGATATACCTGAGACCGCTGACACACTGCAAGGCAATTCGGCTCAGAAGGCATTGTTTGTGTGGGAGAGGTATGGTGTTCCTTGTTTTGCCGACGATACGGGTCTTGAGGTAGAGGCTCTGGGCGGAGCTCCGGGTGTCTATTCGGCACGCTACGCAGGCGAGGGGCACGACTCTGCCGCTAACCGACGCAAACTGCTGCAGCAGATGCAGGCAGAAAACAACCGTCGGGCACAGTTCAGAACAGTGGTTACTCTTGTAGTTGACAACAAACCCTATTTCTTTGAGGGTATAGTCAAGGGCAGGATAATAACTCATGAACAGGGAGACGGGGGCTTCGGATACGACTCGCTGTTCGTACCCGACGAATATAGCGAGGAAGAGAAGACTTTTGCCCAACTCACACAGGAACAAAAGAACACTATCAGTCATCGCGGCAGAGCTATAAGCAAGATGGCTCAATGGTTGCAAACAGCCACTTTCTGCCGCGTACATCGATGATACACCTATGTTGTACACCAAAAAAGAATATAGAACAATGAAACGATTCGGTATAAGCTTAATCCTTATCTTCTTGCTAACAGTCAGTGCTATGGCGCAGTTGGCTACAGGGCAATGGAGAATGCATCTGTCGTACAACACTGTTTATCAGATAGCTCAGACACCCGACAAGGTGTATGCCGTTAGCGAAGGCTCACTCTTCTCTGTCGATAAGTTCGATAAGACCGTAGAGTTCTACTCTAAGCTATCAGAGCTTAATGGAACGAGCATATCGCTTATAGGTTATGACAAGCAGACCAAGACGTTGCTTATCATCTATCGTAATGGCATGATTGACTTGCTGCGCTCGGGAGGTGTGGAGAACATCAGCGACCTTTATCAGAAACAGATGTCGGAAAGTAAGACCATCAACGCCATCACTTTCTATGACTCGCGTGCTTACCTCGCCACCGACTTCGGTGTGATGGTGCTCAACATAAGAAAGAACGAGATACAAAGCACCTATTTCATCGGTGATGGCGGTGCCGCTATCAAAGTAACCGACATTGCCATCGTGGACGATGTTATCTATGCATCTACCGGCGAGCAGATCTACTATGCTGATATGAAGACCGCCAACCTGATGGACTATGCCCATTGGAAGAAACTATTGCTGCCGACCACCGGCTCTCTTGGCAGCTTGGTGGCTTACAACAACCGACTCCTTGCTCTTGCTGATGGGCGACTCTACGAATATAAGGGCGGTATATGGCGCATACTCTTCTCTTCGAAAACACTGACCGACATCTCTGTCTCCGACGAGACCTTGTTCGGATATACGGGTGCCAAGGTGTGCGTCATCTCCAACGATATGACCTATTTCGAACTGCCCGTGTTCGAGGGCGCACAGGATGTTATCTATGACTCTCAGAACCGTGTCTATTGGTTTGCTGCAGGCGAACAAGGGCTGGCCGAGTATGCTCAAGACACACAATCGACAGCAGTCTATCAGCCCGACGGACCTATCTCTAACTTCTCCTATCGTCTGAAGTTCGTCAACGGCAAACTCTATTCCGTTCCCGGTGGCAGATGGGCTGACAGATATCAGAGACGTGCGCAGGTGATGGTCTATGAAAACGGTGAATGGAAACATACCGAGTATTGGCTCTTGCGCCAACTAACAGGACTGAGCGATGTGTACGACTTCATGAATGTGGCAGTTGACCCCCGAGACCCCACTCATTTCTTCGCTACCAGTTATGGTTGCGGCTTGTTCGAATACAAAGATATGGTACCCGTGAAGCATTATAATGTCAATAATGCCTCTTTCCGTGCTGCCGCTCCGCAGAACCCTGACTTCTACACCCGACTTGACGGTGCCATCTTCGACAGCGAGAACAACCTATGGGTGATGGCTACCGGACCTTACGGACCTAACATCAACATACTATCACCTAATGGTCAGTGGAAAGGGCTGAATATCTACCACAACAGTCAGCGTGTGGTCTTCAACACACCTCAGCCTATCGTCATTGACAACCGTAAGAGCAACTACAAGTGGATAGCCTCGGGACGCGATGTGCCCGGACTGGCACTCTTAGATGATAACGGCACGCCAACCGACACGACAGACGACCGCTCCATCTTCCGCACCTCTCTTCACGACCAACGCAACAGCAGTGTGCCCTTGGAACTCATTTTTGCATGCGAACAAGAAACTAACGGCGACTTGTGGCTCGGCACGCTCACCGGTCCGGTAAAGATACCGGCTTCCAGCGACTTCTTCAGATCCGATGCTTGCGAGCGAGTGCTCGTCCCGCGTACTGATGGCTCGGGACTCAACGACTATCTGCTCAACGGAGAGAGGATCAACGCCATAGCTTTTGATGGTGCAGGACGCAAATGGATGGGTACGCAGGGTAACGGTGTGTTCTTACTCTCCTCTGACGGCACTCAGACCATCTCACACTTCACCACCGACAACTCACCGCTACCATCTAACACCATCCTCTCTATCGCTATCAACGAGCAGACAGGAGAAGTGTTCTTCGGAACAGACGGCGGACTGGTGTCTTATCAGTCGGACGCCTCACAAGGGGCAGAGACCTATGCCAATGTGTATGCCTATCCTAACCCCGTCAGAGAGAACTACACAGGAGTAATCACTATCGTCGGACTGAAAGAAGACACACAACTGCGTATCACCGACATCGGAGGCTCACTCGTGGCAACGGCTGTAAGCAACGGAGGAACGGCCGTCTGGGACGGCAGAGACCAAGTGGGCAAGAGAGTGCCGACAGGCGTCTATCTCATACAAGGGGTGGATGGCGACAACAAAGATCATATATTAACCAAGGTACTTATCATAACACAATAAGACATTGAATAGACAGGATTTTCCGATATTACAAGAAAAAGTAAATGGTCATGCACTCGTCTATTTAGACAACGCTGCCACTTCGCAAAAACCGCAAGAGGTGATTGATGCTATCTCTTACGCTTATACCACCTTCAACGCTAATATCCATCGTGGTGTACACTCGCTTTCCAAGCAAGCCACTCTCCACCACGAAGAGGCTCGTGAGAGAGTAAGTAAGTTGCTTAATGCCAAGTCTGCCAACGAGATAGTCTTTACTAAGGGGACGACCGACAGTATCAACATGTTGGCACGCTCGTTCGGTGAGTCGTTCCTGCACGAAGGCGATGAGATAGTCATCAGTGCTATGGAGCACCACTCTAATATTGTGCCGTGGCAGATGATTGCGGCAAAGACGGGTGCCCGCCTTCGAGTAGTAAGACTCACCCCGGACCTCACCTTCGATATCGACGCTTACTGCGACTTGTTAAACGAGAAGACGAAGATGGTGGCTGTGGCACAAGTGAGCAATGTGTTAGGAGTGGAGAACGATGTGAAGACTATCATCCGGCGAGCACACGAAGCGGGTGCCGTCGTGATGGTGGATGCCGCACAATCGGTCCCGCACATGAAGATAGATGTGCAAGACATGGACTGCGACTTCCTCGTCTTCTCTGCTCATAAGATGTACGGACCCACAGGAGTAGGTGTGCTCTACGGCAAAGAAAACCTGCTCAACCAACTGCCACCGGCTGAGGGAGGCGGAGAGATGATAGAGCATGTGAGCTTCGAGAAAACGACCTATAACGTGCTACCCTATAAGTTCGAAGCGGGAACACCCAACTTCATAGGCTCATACGCCTTCAGTAAAGCCATCGATTATGTAGATAAGATAGGGTGGGAGCAACTAACACAAGAAGAAGACCGACTCCTCAGGCTCATCGAAGAAGGCTTGATAGACATGGGAGCCGTAGTCTATGCACAAGGGCAGGAGAAAAGAGGAGTACTCTCTTTCAATTTCCCCGGCATACACCCCTACGACTTAGGCGTCTTGCTCGACCAGCAGGGAGTGGCTATCCGAACCGGACACCATTGCGCCGAGCCGCTCATCAACCTGCTTGGAGTGCCGGGCACATGCCGAGTGTCGGTCGGACTATACAACGATGAGAATGATGTTAAGGTCTTTCTCAAGGCAACACAAGTGGCAAAACTTATGCTTAGTTAAGACTGATTACATAACCACACATCTTAATATACAATACAGATATGAGACAAAAGAAGATTGTTATCTCTCTGATGGTCATGGCACTGCTAACCGGCTGTGGCATATTCCAAAAACCTTCGTTCTACGAATCAGACCTCATAGGCAGATGGGAGGCACCATCTGAGTCAGACATCGAGCCTGAAGGACAGATGCAGTATGTGGTCTTCCTCAACGATAGAGACTCAACCGGAGAGTATCGCTACGGCTATATGTGGGACATGGGTGACCATTACGACTGGCCTGAAGAGTCAGGCACTTACGAAGACTTCCTGCTCAACGAAGAATATCATGGCAATGGCTGGTTCCGCTGGAAACTGACAGGTGATAACCTCATGGAATATCATTTCATGAGTGAAGGCTGGGCAGAGATACCCAAGTCATACACTATCACAGTACTTTCAGCCACAACATTGACTTATCAAGACGATTTCAAAAAAAGTCATACCTTTACAAGAGTTAAAGAGAAATGAAAAAGTTCTGGAAGATATTCGGTATCACCCTTGGCAGCTTGCTCGGGGTTGTTCTGATAGCAGCACTCATCATTGTATATATGGTGCTCACACCTAAGCGCTTGACACCTATCGTGAGCAATGTGGCTGACCGGTATATTACCTCTCCCCACCAGATAGGAGATGTCGAACTCACTTTCTTCTCCACTTTCCCAAGAGCAGGAGTCAAGCTTAACTCCGTGCTTGTCATGAGTGAGATGCAGGGTGCGCAGTCCGATACACTCCTTTATGCCGACAATGTGGTGGCAAAGCTGGATTGGAAGAAGTATCTTAACGACAAAGTGTTGGATGTGGAGCAACTGAGTCTGAACAACGTCAAGGCCAACATCTTCATCAACGAAGCCGGAGAGGGCAACTACAATGTTCTCGCCTTAGAGAAAGATACGATAGAGGATACTACAGCTTTCTCTCTGCCTTTCAATGAGTTGTATGTTGATAGACTCAGTCTCGAAGTGTCGTCCCTCAGTTTCTTATCGCTCAAAGACAATATCTCGGCAGCTTTTGCCAACCTCAACCTTGATGCCTCTGCCAAAGGGATGGACGATATTAACCTGAGCTTGTTGTCAGCTCATTCGTCTGTCAGCAAGTCGGGCGAACAATGGTTGACCGACCGACGGCTCGCTGTCGAGTCGAAGCATACAGGGGTGGATATAGAGAACATGCATTTCCTTTTGCCCGACGCTTCGGTGGCTATTGACGATTTCACTCTCAAGCTCACCGGAGATGCAACCATAAGTGACGACATCAGCCTCAAGGCTCATGTTGAGGCTAAGGAGTGGGACATACCTTCTCTTCTGCAGTTCCTTCCTGCTACTATCTCCGCTAAGCTGCAGGGGATAGTGGTTGACAAAGCTCGTATGTCTGTGCTTGCCGATGTGCAAGGGGTGTACAACGATTCTCTGATGCCTGTTGTCGATGCTTCGCTTAGTCTGGCTGACGGTCAGGCGTCTTACATGCAGGTCTTCCCTTATCAGTTAACCGACATCAACTTAGAAGCGCAGGCACATGTTGATATCAACAGGACACGGCAGTCGGTTGTAACTCTCAAGAGTCTCACAGCGCGGACGGGCAAGACAACCATTGCTGCAGAAGGTGAGATAAGTGAGTTCTTGGATGACGCTCTGCTCGACCTCCGACTCTTGCCTGATGTGCAGCTATCTGAGTTCAAACGCTACTTGGCGTCGGAAGGCAAACAGACGGACATGTCGGGACGGGCGAGTGGAAAGGTCAGCGCAAAGATACGCCTCTCTGACCTCAGTAAGAAGCAACTGAGCAAAGGGCAGATAAAAGCACAACTGAACCTAAAGAATATAGATGTGGTGTATGATAGCATTATCGCACATATACCACAATCGGTACTGGCTCTGACCATACCTAATAATAAGCCTTCACGAAAGACTGTGGGTTGGGCGCAACTGCAACTCACGCCCGAGTCAATGCAGGTTGAGATGATCGACAAGCTCAAGGCTGACTTAGGCAAGACCGATGTACAAGTAGAGGTGTCGGATGTGTTGAAGACTACAGAGTCAGTGGCTGCCGATGTATCCCTCTCGTCATCACTCATAGAAGCTCAGATGGACAGTATGGGAGGCAAGATAGCTCAACCCAAGCTGCGAGCGGCTGTCGATTATAACAGTCGTCTGAGTGAGGACCTCAGACTTCAGGGAGATGCCGACCTTAGTTTTGATAAACTCGAAGGTTTTTATGACGATATCAAAGCTCAGCTCACGACTTCTTCTCTCAAGGGAAGTATGAAGAAAGCTGCAGGCAACAAGCTCGGTCTTGAGCTTGATCTCACTACCGCTACTCTTGACGCTGCCAAAGCAGAAGAGCTGACAGCAAGAACAGGCAATCTGAAGCTCAAGGCCGGAGCCGTTAGAGATAAGACGAAAGACAACCTGCTACTGCAATGGAACCCGCAACTGAGTGTCAGACTCAGCGACGGACATGCACAGTTGGCCAACCTGACAGAGAAAATACAAGTACCGCACATCAGTTTCGACTATTCTAATCACCTCTTTGATATTGCCGACAGCCGTATCGTCTTAGGCAATTCTGATTTCACGCTCAAGGGTCAGGTGCGCAACATCGGCGATTGGCTCGAGGATAAGGGTGTGCTCAAGGGAGAGCTTGACTTCAGTAGTCAGCACACCGATGTCAACGAGTTGATGGCTCTCACTTCAGCCGATAGCGGGACAGAAGAGACAGAGCCTGAAGAGCCGGAGGAGAAGAGTAAGCAGGTCGCCAACGGAGACGAGAAAAAAGCTTATTTGGTGCCCAAGAATGTGGATATAACTCTCAGAACCGACATCACCGAGGCTCTTGTCTTCGACCAAGTGGCAAGAGAGTTGGGCGGACAATTATATATCAAAGACGGTGTGCTCGTGCTCGAAGAGATGGGTTTCATCTGCAATGCTGCTAAGTTGCAACTCACCGCCATCTATAAGACTCCACGACGCAATCATATTTATGTCGGACTCGACTATCACATGATGGATATCGACATGCAGGAGTTGGTTAACATGATTCCGCAGATTGACACTATGATGCCTATGCTCCGCAGTTTCCGTGGAGAAGGCGAGTTCCATCTGGCAGCTGAGACCTATGTCAACGATAAGTATCAACTCAAGACATCTACCACACGAGGTGCTTGCTCAATAACGGGTAAAGACCTCGTCCTGCTCGATTCAGAGACTTTCGGGAAGATATCTAAGATCCTTCTCTTCAATCGCAAGACAGAGAACAAGGTTGATAGCATCAGTGCCCAAGCCACTCTGTTCAAGAAAGAGATTGATATTTATCCGTTCTGTATCACCATGGACAAGTATATGGCAGCGGTGGGCGGCAGACATAACCTTGACATGTCGTTCGACTATCATATATCCCTGCTCAAGCCGTTGTATATAGGTGTCGATGTTAAAGGCACTTTAGACGATTTGCAGATCAAACCTGCCAAATGCAAGTATGCACAAGACTTCCGTCCTATCATCCGTCGAGATGTGGAGACACAGAATCAGACCCTTAAGAAGATGATAGACCAAGCCCTCAAAAGGAATGTGAAAGAATGAGCGTAATAAAGGTTGTTAAGTGAAAAAAGATAAGCACCAACGCTGCAGCGCCTACTCTATGGTCATCTCACCACAAAGAGAGATCGAGAGTAGGCGTTTCACTTCTTCGGTGTTATTCTCGTTTTCTCCAAGCAGATACATCAGTTTGGTGAGCAGAGCTTCGGTGGTAATGTCATAGCCGCTGCAAACGCCGGCAGAGAGCAGATTGAGTGAGGTGGCATACCTTCCCATCTCTACCGAGCCGGCAGGGCACTGAGTCTTGTTGACAATGACAACACCACGACTGTTTGCCTCACATAGAGCGTTGTAGAACCACTCGTCTGACGGCGCATTGCCCGAGCCGAAGGTCTCGAGGATGACTCCACGGAGGTCGGGTATGCTGAGGATAGCACGGACGGTCGTCTCTTTGATGCCGGGGAAGAGCTTGAGCACTACTACATTCTGGTTGATTTTTGTGCGCAGACGCAGCTTGAGTTCAGGATTGCAGTAGTGGACGAGGTGCGGATTATAGTGTATGTGTACTCCGGCGGTGGCTAATGGCTCGTAGTTGTACGACATGAACGCCGAGAAATGTTCGGCACTGAGTTTGGTGGTACGATTGCCTCGGAAGAGCTTATCTTCGAAGAAGACTGTTACTTCAGGCACTATCGGCTCGCCCTCTTCGTCTTGTGCGGCGGCTATCTCGATGGCGGTAAGCAGGTTCTCTTTAGCATCGGACCGAAGTACGCCGATAGGCAGTTGTGAGCCTGTGAGAACAACAGGCTTGTTGAGGTTCTCAAGCATGAAGCTAAGGGCTGAGGCTGTATATGCCATCGTGTCCGTTCCATGAAGAATGACAAACCCGTCATGTGTGTCGTAGTTATCGAAGACCATGTGGGCAAGGCGACTCCACATCTCAGGATTGACATCTGAGGAGTCAACCAACTCGTCGAAAGCAAGGATGTCGATATGTATGCCGTAGTTAAGAAGCTCGGGAACGAACTGCTTGAACGTGGCAATGTCGGCAGGACGAAGGGCGCCGGTCTGAGGGTCGCTGACCATAGAAATGGTGCCGCCCGTTACAATAAGAAGGACTGATTGTGTTTGCATAGGCTTTCATTTGGACACGCAAAGGTAGTCAATTTTTTAATACCAGCAAATATTTTTTTACTCTACCTTCAAATAAGGAGCCACCTTCTTATATTCTTCTTCTGTGAGTATGCCGGAAGTGAGTATCTGGTCTTTAGATTTGAGTCGGAACAGCGACCTGCGGAGAGTGTATATCTGTTTGGCTTGCTCGAAGTTTATGTATGGATGTGCCGCTAAACGCTCTACCGAACAATGATTGAGGTCGATGGTCTTGACAAGTGTGGTGTCAACAACAAAATGCTTGATTAGCGAGTCGGCACGGATATCGTCAATCTCCCTGAGTTGTTTCACAGAGACGAAACCTCCGAGTAGTTCTCGGCGGTTGACTATCTTGACGGCCGTGTATCTGCCTATACCTCGTATGAGTCTCAGGCTTGCCGTGTCAGCACTATTCAACTCCAGTATAGTATCTTTCTTCTCTTGGTAAAAGGTGTGCCGAAGAGTATCTTGGAGCGTGCTATCTTCAGTAAGCGGTTCAATCTGAATATATGGCTCTAAAGCGTTGTACATAGAGTCGTTCATGAAGAATAGTTTCTTCATGTCTTCTTTTTGCTTGAAGCGCGCACCGGCTGAGCGATAGTGTATGAGTGTTCGTGCCTGCCACCCTTTGAGTCCTAACTGTCGGAGCAGCAGAGAGTCGGCGGTATTAGGGTCAAAAGGCGCTAACCTTATCTCCACTTCCTCTTTCTTGTATCGTTGGGCATATTGACGGTTGATGCTCTCTTTCTGCTTTAGCGAGAGGAGGAAAGAGTCGGTTTGCTCTGTGAGATACGATATCTGCTCTGCTTGTCTGTCAACCGAACGGTCAATAAGACTCAGTGCTGTTATGGTCAGGGCAATGAGTACGGCGAGAATGAGGATACCGATAAGTTGTCTAAGACTCAGATGGAGTTGTTTCTTTTCCTTTTTCATGCGGGTAGGTCTGTGTTCGGTCAACGGTAGAGGTTATTTTACCGGAGAGCAGATGTGTCACTATGACATCACCTTTGGTCAGTTGGCTAAGGTCTCTGACTGCTTGTCCGTTGATGGTGGTGAGTGAGTAGCCTCGGCGGAAGATGGCTTCGGGTGAGTGTAGGTCGATGGTCTTGTCGTAGAAGAGCAACTGTTGCTGTTGGCGTTTGATGATCTGCTTGATGGCGTAAAGCAGCTGTTGCTGTCGGAGTCGAAGTTCTTGTCTTTTGTTAGCAACGAAGCGATGCGTAACATTCTGCAAGCGATGTTGCAGGGTAAGGAGTCGTTCGACTTGCTCGGCATTATGGCTGATGATATACTCGGCAACGGCGGTGGGTGTCTTGAGACTCTTGAAAGCTACCATGTCAACCACCGATATATCTTTGGTGTGTCCTATGCCGGTGATGACGGGTAGTGGTGCTTGAGCGTAGGCGGCGGAGAGGAGATAACTGTCGAAACAGTTGAGGTCGGTAGTGGCACCGCCACCTCTGATGACGACCAGCACATCGAAGTCTTGATAGTGCTCCAAGACCTTATCGAGAGCTTCTATCTGACTCTTTTCCGCGCTCTCGCCCTGCATGATAGCGGGGAAGAGAGTGGGCTGAAAGTTGAAGTGATAGGCGTTGCTGCGCAGTTGGTCGCAGAAATCTTCGTATCCGGCAGCTGTCGGAGCCGAGATGATGGCGATACGACGGATAAGGGTAGGCAGGACATGCATCTGTTGCATGTCTAACACTCCTTCTTTCTTGAGCCGTTCGATAGTCTCCTGACGTTGGCGGGCAAGGTCGCCAAGAGTGTATTGCGGATCGATATCTTCGATGTTCAGGCTCAGACCATAGACAGGGTGAAACTGAACGGTAACCTTAACCAGCACTTGCATGCCGCGAGTCAGACTATGCCCGGTTATCTGCATGAAGTAAGCCGAAAGCATGTTATAAGTGTTAGCCCAACATGTGGCTCTCACCTTTGCTGTTATCTGTGAGGAGTGGTCGGGCTTGTCAACAAGCTCTAAATAGGCATGTTGCTTGAGGTAGATGTCAGAGATCTCGGCTCGCACCCAATAAGCAGACTCTAAGTTCTGATAGAGAGCATCTTGTATGTAGGTGCAAAGTTCGGTTAGAGAGTATTGGCGCATATCACTGTATTATTTTAGGTTGTTGGTCGGTGGTTATATATATGAAGCCCTGTTCTTGGGCTTGTTGTTGCATCTGTTGTCTTCTGAAGGCGGGATAAGCGTTGGTGGAGATGATGGTGTCGGTATCGAAGAGTGCTAAGAGCTCGTCGGCTCTCGTTCGTCTGCTGTTGCCAATGATCAGATAATCGACATGGAGAGGTCTCTCTGTTCGTTTGTCGTGCAAGGTGTCGCTGTTCACCACTGCCCATCGTCTGTCGTAAAGGTTAAAAAGAATGAGACCATCCACCTTGATAGTATCAACCTGCCGGTAAGTGAGGTGCAGGAGATTGTCTTGAATAACGATAAGGTCTCTTCTTGCTTCTTGTTGCATGCTTTGTTGGTGGAAGAGGCACATTGACAACATGCCTATACCGGCCGGAACGATGAGCCTTAAGCGTTGTTGCTTGAGACAGAGGTAGGCAGCGCCTAAAGCAATGAAATAGCACCACATCTCAGGCACTGACATCGTAAAAGAGGAGGATGCCATCGGGAGCGACTCTATCCATTTGACGATAGTGTTCATAGCTGTTGTCGGACAATCAACTAAGAAGCTCAATGCAGAGCCTATGTAAGGAACAGAGGCAAAGATGAGCAGAGGAATGGCAAAAATAAGTATGAAAGTAGCGAGAAGGATGACGAAAAGGTTGGTGAGCATAAAGTAGTTGCTGGTCTGGTGGAAATAATGCAGGGTGAAAGGCAGGGTGAAGAGTTGTGCCGATAGCGAGACTGCCATCAGTCCGAGGGGGTAAGCTACGACCTTCCTCTCTATCTTACCTATCTTTCCTTGACGGAAGGGTATGAGTGCGAGCAGTCTGTTGATGACTCTGTTGAGGTCAGATCCGACCGACAGCAGTCCCACCACGGCAGCGTATGATAGTTGGAAAGAGACGGTGAAGAGTGCTGCCGGGTGTATAGCCAGAGCTAAGGCGGCAGAGGCTGCGATGATGTTCCATCGGTTGGTCTGTCTCTCTGTCAGTCGGCTTATCTCATAGAGTGAGAGCATGGTGGCGGCTCTGACGACGGAGGGTGTGAGTGAGGTGAGTAAGGCATACGCCCATAGAGCGGAGAGTGATAATAAGGTCTGGATTAGTCGTCGTTTCTTCTGCGAGTATAGTGGTGCCCATCTGCCTCGTCCTGTCCAACTACCGGTGAGCAGGAGCAGTATGATAGCATAGACGATGCCTGTATGCAGTCCGCTCACTGCCAGCACATGCATGGCACCGGCGGTAGAGAAAGCTTGCTTGACCGACAGGTCAAGATCATCGCGATAGCCCAGCGTTAGAGCTGCCACCACAGAGCGGTTGGTCCGGTTGAGCCTGCTGTGTGAGAGCTGTGTGAGCAGACGCTGTAGCCAACGCTTGGCAAGAGTGAGCGGTGAGCGGGAGCTGAGCCTGCTGACCTTTATCCACGAGGCCGTGTCGGCATAAGCGGTGCCGGCTAAGCCCTGTAGCTGAAGGTAGTGCCCGTAGTCGAAAGAGCCGAACTCATCATAGAGCGTTGAGCCTCTGCGCGGTGTGGTTTTCAGAAGCACAACATCGCCTATCTGCAAAGCGGCGGCAGCGGAGTCTTTGCGTAGGTAGAGCTTGAGGCGACCTGAGGCGGGTTGCATAGCGTTGTCGGAAGGGGAAAGCAGAGAGTCAGCCTCTCTGGTCATGGCAAGAACGCGGACCTCATAGGCATAGGTCTTGTCTCGCTCTTGTCTCTCGCTATCGATGAGCACAGAGTAGAGAGCAGCAGAGTCGATATAGCTCACATCGGTATGAGTGAGCCGAGCCTCTATGGGTTTGAAAGAGAAGAGGATGACGATAATGATGATCTCAACGAGCAAGATAGGCAAAAACGGCATGAGTTGTATCTCTTGCCATATTTTCTTTACTATCTCTCGCATAAAAGCAACGATATGTGAATAGGCTTGTCTGCTTTAGCCCTTGAGTTGATGGATGGCTTGCAGTGGGTCGTGTGCTTTAAACACTGAGCTGCCGGCAACGAGCACATCAGCTCCGGCTTGGAAGAGCAGGGGAGCGTTATCGGCATTGACGCCTCCGTCCACTTCGATGAGTGTGGGCAGAGAGCGCTTGACTATCTCTTGTTTGATGAAGCTCACTTTCTCTAAGGTCTGAGGTATGAATTTCTGTCCGCCGAACCCGGCAAAGACCGACATGAGGAGCACCATATCCACCTCATGGAGGTAGGGGATGAGTCGATGGACGTCGATGTCGGGATTGATGGTGAGACAGGTGTGTGCTCCTTTCTGACGGATGAGACTGATGATTGGCAGAGGGTCGTCCACAGCTTCGAGGTGGAAGCCGACGGAGTAGGCTCCGGCGTCAACAAAACGCTCTACATAGCGTTCGGGATGGGTGATCATCAGGTGTACGTCAAGAGGCTTGATAGAGTACTCATGAAGCACTTCCATGATGGGGAAGCCGAAGCTTATGTTTGGGACGAACACTCCGTCCATCACATCAACATGCAAGAAGTCGGCTTCAGAGCGATTGATCATTTCTATCTGCTCTTTGAGATGGCCGAAGTCGGCAGAGAGGAGTGAGGGTGCTATATACCGCATGAGAGTAAGAGTTAAAGTGTGCTGTTTGAATCCGCTGTCCGGCTCTACGGTTAGAATCCGGAATAGACCACTTCGATGTTCATCGGGTTAGCTTTCGACTGAGCACTGCGGATGATGGTGGCAGAGATGGTCTGCTGCTGATGTATGCCGACGAGGGTGGTGGTCGTAGAGGAACTGTAAGAACTGGTCTGCGAAGTGGTGGTCTCCGTCACGACTGGCACGAGCAACATCGTCAGAGTGGTATCTTTAGTGCTCTGGCGCAGTTGGTTGGTAAGCAATGCGGAAAGGTCGTAAGAGTAGTAATAGTGTGATACGCCCAAGCTGTCGGTATCATAAAGCAAAGATGAGAGGATGGCGCAGGTGTCAGAGGGCAACTCTTTGTCTTTGAAGAACTGCTCTAAGGCACTCTGTTTGATGAGCAACATGTTGTCGGCAGGCAGAGCCCATGCATCACGAATATATTCGTAGTTAATAACATTATTGAGCACATCCACTTTGAGCTGAGCTTGGTTGATATACGGGCGACGCCTGCCTACCAACGATATGATGCTATCGCTCATTCCCATGATAGGTATATCTATCTTGGTATATACATTAGCCGGAGAAGAGATGAAGTTGACAGAGTCTTTGAGGGTAGATAGTTGTGTGATGTTGCTTCTTGGGTATGTTACACGATTGATCTGTCTGACTTCTGAGTTGGCGTAGTACGCCTTCATGTCATTAACGGTGGTATCTTTGCCGTTCTTTGGGTAGCTGAAGTGGTAATAAACGCCCATGTTGATAGAGCTGATATAGAGTATGGTCGAGCTACCGAAGGAGTTGCTGATAAACAGTCCTTTGAAGAACTGATTGAAATCTTCTTGTGTGCTGTACGAGCGCTTGGATGTGAATCGTTTGAGGAAAGTATCATTGAGCTTTATCTTCACGCACGGTGTTACGGTAGTTGTGGTGGTGGAAGTGGTCGAGCTGAGCTCAAGCGAGTCGAGATAGTCGGCTGCGGTGATGATATGCTCATGTTCGACGACCACTGTTGAGTCGTTGAGACTGCAGTAGTCGTTGATATCGATGTTGCTGCCGTATGATTGTTGGTAGTCGAAAGTGGCTTTGTCCAGCTGGTACACCTTGATGCCGAGTGGTGCCATGCCATCGCCGAAATATGACCTGTAGTACATATAAAGGACGGCAGAGTCGAATACTGCGTTCTGGGGATACGAGAAGCCTTCGGGACAAGCCAACTGTGTGATGATGTCGGCATCGATAGTGCCGAACATGTTATCACATTCGCCGAGCAGCAGTGAGTCGGGCGCAGAGACCAGATACTTAGCCGCAAGGATGTCAGAGGTAAGCTTAAAAGTGTCGCAGCCTACGACAACCATCTCGTCGTCTTGTAAAACACTTGTTCCGGCATTGTAGCTATCCGAACACGATGCCATCATAAGGCACAAGGCAACTATGATGGCATATATGTGAGTGAGTTGATATTTCATTCTTTGTTATTACAGCGATTCTTCGTCATTTCCTTTGTCAAGCAGCTGACGATAGAAATCCAGATAAACTTTGGGGTCGTTGCCCTGGTAGGGCATAAATGTTTTTCCTGCTTTGTTGATGTATTCAACCATTGCTTTTGGCAGATATTGGCCTGATTGAATGACAGCATCGGAGTAGTCGATAGCAAGGTGCAAAAGGTTGGTGTAAGTCACTCGTTTGTCGATTATTTGCTTTACATCGTCTTTCGATACGCCGTCGATGAGCAGTTTGCGCCAGAAGTTCTCGGGGAAGGCGCGGTTCATTGTCTGGTCATAGAGGCTGAACACCACTTTGGCATTGTTGAAGAAAGGTGTGTCTTTGTATGCTTTCTTGATATAAAGCGGGGCAAGCGCTGACATCCAGCCCGAGCAATGAATGATGTCGGGCGTCCAACGCAACTTTTTAACTGTTTCTAACACTCCTCTTGCGAAGAAGATTGTTCGCTCGTCGTTGTCGGTGTATTCCACTCCGTTCTCGTCCATCACACCCTTGCGACGCTTGAAGAAATCATCGTTGTCGATGAAGTAGATCTGTATTCTTGCTGATTGAATAGATGCCACTTTTAAAAGCAGCGGGTGGTCGGTATCCTCAATGATGAGGTTCATTCCTGATAATCGAATAACTTCGTGTAGTTGGTTTCGACGCTCATTGATCTCTCCAAACTTTGGCATAAATGTGCGAGTCTCACACCCATTCGCTTGGCATAACTCCGGCAACTTCCTATTCAACATTCTAATCTCTGTCTCTTCCGCAAGATACGGATAAATCTCTTGCGAGAGAAACAGCACTCGCGTAGGCTCTTTCATAATCGTCCCTCCTAAATCTTGGTTTTACATACGGTTTAAGTCTGCGCTAAATAGACTACCGCACGGCAAAGGTACGAAAAAAAACTCATATTTCAATGTTTAAGTGCAAAAAATCATGTATTTTTTGCTTGTCAGCGGCTGAAAGAGGGCAGCAGAATGTTTATTTTGGGCGGTCGAGTACTAATATTTAATGTTGTCGATGAGTCTGACGGGTCCGCAATAGACGGTGATACAACCGATGGCATGTGAGAAGTCTTGTGCGGGCATGAGGGTTGTTTGGTCAACTATCTGGTAGTATTCGATGCGCAGTCCTTCGATGCGATTGATCTGTTCGATAACCCAGCTCTCAACTTGCTTAACGGTCTGGCAAGCGGTGAGTTGGCGGCTCTCAAACAAGATGTG
>CAMHOK010000016.1 GCA_946186735.1 uncultured Bacteroidales bacterium | reverse complement strand
CCGTGCTCTAAGGCATAGTCGATGAGTCGGTTGACCTGTTCTTGGTCGATATCGTTAGCATCTTCGCGTGCCGACTTGCCGGTGATGGTAGGCCATCGCATGCAGCCATAGCCGAGCAGAGATACTCTCTCGCCGTGTTTGGCTGTGCGATAAGTCATTTGGTCGGTAGGTATGTCGCCGTGTGCAGCGCTCTCGCTGTCGCCGGTGCGGGGTTGTTGGTCGCTACAGCCAACCATAGCGGCACCGGTGAGGAGTGCTCCACCTGAGAGGGTCTTGATAAAATCGCGTCGGTTCATTGGTGTGTTTAGTGTTTGTGTTTAGAGTTTAGATTTCTTTGTGTACTTCGTGTCCTTCGACATAGATAGCGGAGAAGGGTCGAGCGGGGCATACATACTCACACTTGCCGCACCCTATACATTTCTCTTGGTCCACGGCTGGCACTTCGCCCTCTTCGGTCTGAACCATCATGATGGCGTGCACAGGGCAGTGTCGTGCGCAGTTGCCGCAGCTGACATGGTCGGTGAGGACGACGCAGTTCTGTTTGATCCACACGGCATGTCCTATCTGTGTGTTGATTTTCTGCTCTTCGGTGATAGGCAGGATGGCGTTGGTTGGGCATACATCGGCGCATCGTGTACAGTCGGTGGGGCAGTAGCCGCGTTCGTACGACATCTGCGGTTGCATGAGATGAAGGAGGTCGTTTGCGGGTCGGAGTACTTGGTTAGGGCAGGCGGTGACGCATAGCTGGCATGCGGTGCAGTGCTCGGAGAAGTGTCGGAGTGAGACGGAGCCGGCAGGCTTGAGCTCAACGGCTCTTTGAGGTACTCGTTTCTGCTCGATAAAAGCCAGTCCGCCGTCGGTGGTCTTATGTTGTGCTTGCACGGCTGCTACGGCAGCGATGGTGGCGGTGGTGGTGATGAAAGAGCGTCGCGAGGTGTCGATAGTGGGCTCGACTGTGGTCTGTGCTTGTGCTGTAGTTTGGGCTGTGGGGGCTGTCGGCTCGGCGGGTCGCGAATGAGCGGCTGAGGCTCTCTTCAGTCCGCGCCATTGATACTTGAGGGCTGCAAAACGGCATTGCTCAAGGCAGTCCATACAATCAACGCAACGCGAATAGTCGATGGTGGCTTGCTCGCCTTTCTTGCCAATGTTGATACACTCGGCTTTGCAGTTATGCTCACACTTCTTGCACTTGGTACATTTGTTGTTATCGATGACGGGAGCCATGAGGCTGTACTTAGAGACGAGGCTGAGCAGCGAGCCCACAGGGCAGATAGTGTTGCAGTAGAGTCGTCCTCTGAAGAAAGCGATGAGGGCGAGCGCAAGGAAGGTGATGAGAGCCACAGCGAGAGTGATGCCGCTCTTGAGATAGACATCGGTAGAGTAGAAAGCATAACTGTCGAAGTGCTCAGCAATAGCGGCAAAAGCGTTATTGATGAGGTTGTAGATGGGTGCAAAGAGTGAACTGACTATCCTGCCGTAGGCGCTATAAGGTGCTATGAGCAACGCTATGCTCTGAGCTCCGGCTACCATGAGTACGATGAACAGAGCGAGTACCACATACCTGAGGATGTTGTTGGCTTTGTGATAGGCGTACCTGTTCTTCTTGCGTACCGCTCCTAAACGATGGAAGAGGTCTTGCATGATGCCCAAAGGGCAGATGACGGAGCAATAGACGCGTCCGAAGACAAAAGTGAGAAGCAAGATGACCGCCACTATGATGAAGTTCGAAGCGAGCACGGCAGGCAAGAGTTGAACCTGAGCGAGCCATGAGAAGTAATGGTGGAGTGTTCCGGTGAAATCGAGGAACATGAGGGTTATGAGAAGCATAACCACTGTAGCAAGAGCGATGCGTGCAACTCTTAGCCCGTTGTGTTTTGTTTTTGAGCCTTCTGCCATGGAAGTTAATATTGTAGGTTAAAATTGAGTTGCAAAGATAATGAAAAAAATCAAAACAACAGCTTTTTTCATCTTAAAATCTTCTTTTCCTTTTGTTTTTTGATAATAGGATAATTTTTACTAACTTTGCACCGCATAATAAGCGCATAAATGAAGACTGTCGGTAAGATATTGAAGGTTACTGGTATAGTGTTGCTCTCGCTGTTGGTATTGTTGGTGGGAGTCGGTGCTATTGTTCTGAGCAGCAGTGGTGTTCAGACCTCTATCGTTCATCTCCTGACAGAGAGTCTTGAACGCTCGTTGTCGGCAGAGGTAGAGATAGGCAAGGTGAGTTATCGTATGCCCAATCATGCCGAGGTGGACAAGATCTTCATTGCTGACCAACAGGGAGATACGCTTTTATACTCGGAGTGTGTGGTTGCTGATTTCAGGCTATGGGAGCTCGTGCGCGGGCATGTTGACTTCACGGGTATAGAGCTGAGGAAGACCAAGTTCTATGTGTCGCGTTCGTCGTCGGACACTCTCAACTGTCAGTTCTTGCTTGACCGTTTGCCAAAAGAGCGGAGGAAACCCTTAGACCTGAAGATCAAAGATATCTATCTGAACGATGCGTGTGTGAGCTACACCGATTATAAGAAGCTCAGTGAGCGCACGGAGCGTTGGCAGGAGGGCCGGTTAGACCCCGCAGATGTGCGGATTGACAGTCTGAACACTCTCTTGTCGCTCAATCGTCTGTCGGGCGACTCAATGGATGTGGAGATCAAGCATCTGTTCTTACGCGAGAAATCGGGCTTAGAGGTTGACGACATAGAGATGCGTGTGGTGGTAACGCCCACGGAGGCATACATGCCCAAGATGCATATCCGTCTCCCTCATTCGGACATAGCGACGGGTGTGGTACACACTTATCTGCCCGGTCGCGAGAACCTGAGTGATAGCATAGGTCGTATAAAGACCGATATGCATATCGACCATGCCGACCTTGTGATGCGCGACTTGGCTGCCCTTGTGCCGGCGATGGGTCAGTTAGATGGCAAGCTCTCTTTCTCAGCTTCTTGCGAGGGCTCGGTTGACAGCCTTCACCTGAGCGGCTTGTCGTTGGCTTATCGTCAGCAGAGTATCATCGAGGGCGATGTGTCGTTGCGCGGACTGCCCGACATCGACTCTTTGCTGTTCAATGCTCGGTTGAGCAAGCTGTATCTGACTAATGCTCTTGTGGAGGACATCCTCTCTGACTTAAATGATAAAGTTGTACATGCTCCCGCTATCTTGAACCGTCTGGGTTATATCAACTACCGCGGACGGCTCTCGGGTTCTATCAACTCGATGGAGCTGAAGGGTCTAATGAAGACAGGGCGGGGGCAGATAACCACCGATGCTCGGCTTAACTCGCAGAAAAAGATTTACACAAGGATAGAGAGCACGGACGATGAGTCGGCTTCCGACACTATCACCACGACCAAGCTGTTTGGCGATGTTGATTTTACGGGTCAGGTGGCAACTCAAGATTTTCAGTTAGGCAAGTTGCTTAATATCAAAGATATGGGTGATGTGTCGCTCAACCTGTCGGTTGATGGTCATACCGCCGGTAAGGACCATCCGTTGCATGGTGATATAAAGGCAAGGGTCGATGCTTTCACTTTCCGCGATTATACTTATAAGAACTTAGAGTTGGACGGGCGTTACAGCTCTCGCGGTTTTGAGGGCGAGATGGGTATTGACGATGAGAATGTGAGTGTTGACTTCAGCGGTCTGGTTGATTTTGCTCAGGCTATACCTCAGTTCCGTTTCACCTTGAACAGTCATCGTCTGCGTTTCGACCGCCTCAACCTCATTCCCTCGCTCGTCAACTCCGACTTGCGTTTCTCCACCACTATCGACCTCGAAGGGTCGGGCTTGGACCAGATGGACGGTGAGATGCAGATCGATACTCTCACTTTCATCAACGATGAGAAAGAGCTGAAGATGAAGTCGTTTCGTCTGATAGCCGAAGCGCCGACCAAGACCAACAGCATGCGTTCGGTGAAGATACAGTCCGACTTCCTCAATGCCGGTATCAGTGGTCAGTTCGACTATAGCACTCTTCCTATCACTCTCAAGAAGATGGCGTTGCAGTATGTGCCCCGTATCATCTCCGACAAACGCTTGAGTGAGATAAGTAGTGCGCAGACCAATAACGACCTCAATTTCTATGCATACATACGCGACCTGAGTAAGATAACGGATGTGCTCAATATTGACATGGAGGTAGAAAAAGTGCCTACTCTTAAAGGTTTTGTTCATGAGTCGGACAACAGCATTTTGCTTCAGGCAGCTGTTGAGCACTTGAGGTATAAGAAGCTACGGATGGACGACCTCACTCTTGACCTCAACAACGAGCACGACCGTGCTAACCTGGGTCTGTATGTGTTGACCCGTGCGGGTCAGACACATGCGGGCGAGCTGTTCGGTGACATGAAGCTCAACCTCAAGGCATCAGCTTATGCCGACTCTCTGATGCTTTCCATGGGCTATGAGAGTGCCGATAACGACCACCATCATGGTGAGTTGCTAACCCTCACACATTTCGGACAAGAAGAAGGTACGCCTATCATCACTCTCGACTTCCTTCCTACGGAGTTAGTCTTGGGCGACACCGTTTGGCAGATGCGACCGTCAGAGATAGTGTATGACGGACGCGACAGCATAGCCGACATAGATAACTTCTGTCTGACCACCGGTCATCAGACTATCCTCGCCAACGGTCGTGCAGGTAAGAGAGAGACGGACTCGTTGTTAGTTGACCTCAAGGATGTTAACCTCAGTTACCTGCTCGACTATACGGAGATAGACGGCGCCATCACTTTCGGTGGTTTGGTCAATGGTTGGGCTCAGATCTACTCGCTCATGTCGTCTCCTATGTTCGAGGCTGATGCTCGCATGAAAGACGCTACTATCAACAGCTCGGTGATGGGTGATGCGCATGCGGTGGCAACCTTAGACAAGACAAACAAAAAAGTGGACATCGTGGGCGATGTGGTAGAGGCAGGTGACACGGTGGCGCTGGTCACAGGTGAGGTCATACCTGCTAAGAACAAGTATTGGAGCGTAGATATAGATGTTGACTCAGTCAACCTTGCTTTCATCAACTATTGGACGAGCTCTATACTCGACAACGTAGAAGGTCGGGGAGTGGGACATATCAAGGTCTATGGTTGTCGTCCGTCCGACACCGACAAGCGTGTCTATGTGGTGGGTAAGGCGTGTGCTATGCCGGCATCGTTGGGTATAAGCTATTTAGGTACTCGCTATAGCTTCAACGACACTGTGGTGCTCGACACAGCCTCTATCCGTTTCAATGATATAACGCTGTATGATAAGTACAATAATCCCGTACATCTGAATGGTGTGGTCAATCATCATCTTTTCCAGAACTTCTCCTATGATGTGCATATAGATGTGGATAACGGTTTGGCAATGCAGTTGCCTCCGTCTAACCAAGACCTGTTCTACGGCACGGTGATGGCTTCGGGTGAGGTAGATATCAAAGGTGACGAGAAGCAGTGCAACATCAATGTCAACGCTTCTACTCGTCCCTCCACCGATTTCTACTTGTCAGTCCGTTCAGTCAGTGATGCGAGCGACAACTCTTTTGTTGAGTTCGTGAGTGATGGTGCTGAAGTCAAGCCAGCTGTTACGAAGAAGAGCCGTCGTCGTGAGCATCGTGAGGGTCGTGAAGGCAGAGGCTCGACAAAGATGCTGGTGTCGTTGCAGGTGGAGGTTACACCTGAGGCAGATGTCACGCTCTTAGTCTCCGGCTCCGGTGATCAGTTGCGAGGCCGTGGAGCGGGCAATCTGCGTATCGACTACGACGAAGCGGCGAGCGATGTGAAGATGTATGGCGGGTTGGTGCTACAGAGCGGCACTTTCGACTTCACCCTTCAGAACATAGTGCACCGCACCTTCAGCTTCCGTCAAGGCTCGGAGATCAACTGGACGGGTAGCGCTATCGACCCTACCATAAACGCTTCTGCCGTCTATTCGACCACAGCCTCGCTGCGCGACCTGTTTGGAAGCGACTATAGCAATGTGGCTACAACGAGGTCATCGGTGCCGGTCAACTGTATCCTTTATCTGACAGAAAACCTGAGCAACCCAACCATCTCTTTCGGTATAGAACTGCCGCAGTCGGACGAGTCGGTGGCGAGTCAGGTGAAGTCGGTAATCAACACAGAGGAGATGCTCATGCGTGAGATCATCTACCTGCTGGTGTTCAACAGGTTCTATACGCCTGAGTTCATGCAGACCAACTCGACGGTTGGACTCAACGAGACCTACTCGGTACTCACCAACACTATCACCGGTCAGATCAACAACTGGTTGTCGAAGATAACCAACAACTTCACCGTGGGCTTTAATATACGCACCGACGGAGCAGGAGCGCAGTCGTCGCAAGAGTATGAGACGCAGTTCCAGATACAACCCACCTCGCGTCTGCTCATCAACGGAAACGTGGGGTATAGGTATAACGACATAAGCAACCAGCCCGTCTTCGGCAACTTGGATGTGGAGTATAAGCTTGATCCGAGCGGACAATGGCGTGCGAGAGCATACACGCATACCGTTGACAAATATTCGTTGCGCTCAGCCACTACGGTGCAGGGTATAGGTCTGCGTTTCCAGCACGACTTCAACATAGGCGATGCCAAGAAGCGGGCAGAAGCCAAGGATAAGGTGAAAGAAGAAAAGAAAAAGATACCGATAAAGATAGGAATAAAGAAAAAGAAAAGACGAGGCAAAAAATAATTCAACCCTTCAACTATTTAACTATTTAACCCTTCAACCCTTCAACTTTTCAACTTCCGATTATGCTTGTCAAGACATTCTCAGCGGCTCTTCATGGTATAGATGCTGTTATCATCACCATAGAAACGAACTTAGGTCATGGCTTGGGTCATGTCAATATCGTGGGTCTGCCGGATAATGCTGTTCGTGAGAGTGAGCAGCGTATCCGTTCGGCTCTTCAGGTTAATGCTTATCATTTCCCTAATAAGGATGTGGTGGTTAACATGGCTCCTGCCGATATCCGTAAGGAGGGTGCTTCTTTCGATCTGCCTATAGCTATCGCTTTGTTGGCGTCTAACGAGGAGTTGTCCACTGTGCGTCTTCAGGACTATCTGCTGACGGGTGAGTTGTCGTTGGATGGTACTCTTCAGCCTGTCAAGGGTGTGTTGCCTATGGCGTTGAAGGCTCGTGAGGAGGGTCTTCGTGGTATCATCTTGCCGGAGGCTAATGCCGGTGAGGCAGCGGTGGTAGAAGGAGTGGAGGTGTATGGCATGTCTAACCTTAGGGATGTGGTGCGTTTCCTCTCGGGTGAGCAGCAGGTGGAGCCGTTATCCATCGATCTGAGTGAGCTCTTCGATAATGCTCGTGGTCAGCATGAGCCTGATTTCGCCGATGTGCGTGGTCAGCAGAATGTTAAGCGTGCTTTAGAGGTGGCGGCAGCGGGTGGTCATAACATTCTGATGGTTGGTCCTCCGGGTGCGGGCAAGTCGATGATGGCTAAGCGTCTGCCGTCTATCTTACCTCCTTTGACCTTAGAGGAGGCGTTAGAGACGACCAAGATACACTCGGTGGCGGGTGTGTTGTCGGCTCAGCACTCGCTCGTCACCACCCGTCCTTTCCGTTCGCCTCACCATACGGTGAGCGATGTGGCGTTGGTGGGCGGTGGTGTCAACCCTATGCCCGGCGAGATATCGTTGGCACATAATGGCGTACTCTTCTTAGACGAGCTGCCTGAGTATAAGAGGACGGTGTTGGAGGTGATGCGTCAACCGTTGGAGGACAGGAAGATATGTATCTCGCGTGCGAAGATGTCGGTGGAGTATCCGGCTTCGTTCATGCTGGTGGCAGCCATGAACCCGTGTCCGTGTGGCCATTACAACGACCCTCTGCATCCGTGCACATGTCCGCCCGGGGCAGTGCATCGTTACCTGAGTCGTATATCGGGTCCGTTGCTCGATCGTATAGACATACAGGTGGAGATCACTCCTGTTCCTTTTGAGGAGCTGCACCGTCAGGAGCAGAGCGAGAAGAGTGCCGACATACGCAAGCGTGTTATGAGGGCTCGTGAGGTGCAGGCTGAGCGTTTCCGTCAAGAAGCGGCGAAGGGTGGAGCTCAGACCTATTGCAATGCTCAGATGACCAGTCGTCAGATGCGCCGCTATTGTGAGCTGGACGAGGATAGCACGCACATGGTGCGTTTTGCCATGGAGCGCTTAGGACTATCAGCGAGAGCGTACGACCGTATAATGAAAGTGGCGAGGACGATAGCCGACTTAGACGGCTCAGAGCACATCCTCACCCAGCATATAGCCGAGGCTATCGGATATCGCAGTCTCGACCGAGACGACTGGGCAGAGAGGTGAGAGCAGAGATGACTGGTAGAATGGGAGTGAAATAAACAAGTTAAATATATTGTTGAACAAGAGGTTGCGCCCGACACGGATGAGGGAGAGAGTATGAAAAAGTGGTTTGTTGTAATGCTACTTGCATTGTCAGTAGGACTTCATTCGCAAGAGTATTTCCTTATTAACAATGGTATAACTGTTTATCCAAGCAGTGATGGTGATCTGACTCGTCTTCTCTTTCTGACCGGATGTCCTGAGTCGAACGAGTATCAAGATATCTATAAGCTTGATTGCAGCTCTAATGGTAAGTGGAACAAGCGTCAAATCCAAGAGAACGATAACAGTTATTTGGAGTTGGGTCTGGATGAGAACGCCCTTGCCAAGTACACCGGAGATTTCTATGTAGGTTATAGTTTTGTTCAGTCGCCCAAGGAGATAAATATCGATTTCAGTGATTGGAAAGACTCGAACGGCCAATGGAAAGATGTGCCTGAATATGATAAGGGGGCGCAGTTGTATAAGGATAACACTAAGCAGAGTGGCGATCTTGTTGTTCCTAATAATGAGACGATAAAAATGTTGTCTGATGAATTATGGGAAGAGAACGGCTACTCTAATGTTATGGCATACGCAGAGCGTTGCTATTATTATGTGGCTCAGAACTATCGTTATCTCAATCCCAACACGGGTCTTCATCCTCTGAGCGAGTTGCTCGCCAATGGTGGCGGCGATTGTGGTAATCTCTCGTCGATATACATCTCCCTGCTTCGGGCTAAGGGTATTCCGGCTCGGCATGTAATAGCAGTAGGAGCCAACGACAATTTTCATGTATGGTCAGAGTTCTATGTGCAAGACCGGGGTTGGATACCGGTAGATGTAACCTATAAGAACGGCAATCCTCAAGGCAATTATTTTGGTAAGTATCATGAGAAGTTTATTGTTGTTCAGAAAGGTGTTGTGATGGATTATAGGTTATTGTGGGTAGGTAATGTTAACATAGGACTGTTGCAGGGTTACTATTGGTGGTACTGGTATAAGAATCCTGTTAATGTCAGCGTTGAGATGTCGATTACCTCTCAGATGGTCAATTATACGGATGTGGTCAATGTAGAGACCAACGAAACGGACCACCCTGTTGCCCGTAAGTATATTATCGACGGGCAGTTGGTGATCCGTTATGGTGAGCATTGGTATAACGCTATGGGCGTTATAGTTCGATGAGTCCTAATCCGGGTCTGTTAGGCAGTGTGAGTCGTCCTTTGACCACTGTTACTCCTTCGTAGAGGTCGTTAGCTATAAGCAGGTTGCCGTCGAGGTCTGCAAAATCGACGAGAGGCGATAGTGTGGCAGCGGCGGTGACAGCTGCTGATGTCTCGGTCATGCAGCCAATCATCACTCTCATACCTTCGGCTCGTGCGTAGTTCATCATGCGCACGGCTTCGCGCACGCCTGTCGATTTCATCAGTTTGATATTGATGCCATGGAAGGCTCCTTTGAGCTTAGGTAGGTCTTTGAGTCGTTGCACCGACTCGTCGGCATAGACGGGTAGGGGTGAGTGTTGTGTGAGCCATGCGGTGTCGTCGAGCATGGTCTTAGGCATGGGTTGCTCTATCATCTGCACGCCTTGACTCTTAAGCCAGTAGATCTTGTCGAGAGCCATCTGTCGGTCGGTCCATCCTTGGTTGGCGTCCACCACGAGCGGGAGCTGAGTGATCTCGCGTATGGTCTTGATCATCTGTTCGTCGCCATCGTAACCCACCTTAACCTTGAGCACATTGAACTTGTCGGCGCACTCGAGAGTCTTCTTGCGCACCACTTCGGGCGTGTCGATACCTATGGTGAAAGAGGTGGAGGGCGTCTTGTCGGGGTTGTAGCCGAGGATCTCGTAGAGCGGTCGGTCGCATAGTTGTCCGATGAGGTCGTGCAAAGCAATGTCGATAGCGGCCTTGGCGGGAGTCTGACCCTCTTCAAGATGGTCAACATAGTCGAGGATATCTTCGATGAGGAAGGGCGAAGCGAACTCCGAGAGGTCCACTTTCTGCAGGAAAGCGAGTGTACCATCGAGGGTATATCCTAAGTAAGGTGGCATAGAGGCTTCGCCGTGCCCGACCTTGCCTTCATATTCTATTCTCACTTGTACTCCCGGTGTTGTTGTGCGGGTGTAGGTGGCCACGGTGAAGGTGTGGCGCAGCTTGAGCTCGTAGGGGAAGAACGATAGTTTCATCTTGCCTTGGTGTTTTGATTGGATGACATCACCTCTCTGTGCCGTATTGGAGGCACATGACATTAACAACTGTGGCGCCACCACGGCGGCGGCTCCATACAATGCTCCTCTTTTAAGAAATTCTCTTCGTTGCATGGTTCAGATATATTTTGGTTAATGGTTCGTGTTTATCTGTCTCAGGCACTGTCCGGTATGGCTGTCGTTTTGCAGGATGAGCTGTTCGGGTGTGCCGGCAAAGACTATTTGTCCGCCTTTCTCTCCGCCTTCCGGTCCGAGGTCGATGACATAATCGGCAGCCATGATGACGGAGGTGTTATGTTCGATAATGATGACGGAGTTGCCTCTGTCGATGAGGGCGTTGATAGCTTTGAGCAGCACTTTGATGTCGTGAAAATGCAGTCCTGTTGTAGGCTCGTCGAAGATGAAGAGTGTTGCTTTCTGCTGTTCTTGAGCGAGGAAGTATGCGAGTTTGACTCGTTGGCTCTCGCCTCCTGAGAGTGTGGCGGACGATTGTCCGAGTTTGATATATCCGATGCCCACATCTTGCAGTGTCTGTAGTCTTTTGGCTATGCGTTGAGTGAGCGACGAGGGGTCTTGCGAGAAGAACTCGATGGCTTGGTTGACGGTCATCTCGAGGATGTCGTAGATGCTGTTGCCTCTATATTCGACTTCGAGTATATCGTTTTTGAAGCGTTTGCCGTGGCAGTGTTCGCACTCCATGATGATGTCCGCCATGAACTGCATAGGTATGGTTATCTTGCCTTCTCCTTGGCACTCTTCGCATCGTCCTCCGGGGGTATTGAAAGAGAAGTGTGCGGGAGTATAGCCCATCTGTTTCGAGAGTTGCTGTTCGGCGAAGAGTCGTCGGATGTCGTCATACACCTTGAGATAGGTGACGGGGTTGCTCCGAGTGGACTTGCTGAGCGGGTTCTGGTCAACGAACTCGACAGCGCTTATCTTACTCAGTGCGCCGTTGAGGCTATGGTAAGAGCCGTTGTACTCGGTTGTTATGTCGAAGTGTCGGCACAGAGCGGGGTATAGTACCCGGCTCACGAGCGACGACTTGCCACTGCCGCTGACGCCTGTGACGACGGTGAGGGCGTTGAGCGGGAAGCGTACGGTGATGTTCTTGAGGTTGTTCTCGGTGGCACCGACGAGCTCGATATAGTCGTTCCAATAGCGTCGGTGCGAGGGTATGTCGATGGTCTCTCTTCCTGTGAGGTAGTCGAGGGTGTAGGAGTGTTGGACGGGTGTGGTTAGTGTGTGCTGCCGGAGGGCTTGCAGGTAGTTGTTGAAGTTACCCGACCAGACGACCTCACCTCCATGTCGTCCTGCCTCAGGTCCGATGTCGATGATATAGTCGGCGGCTCGCATTATCTCTTCGTCATGTTCGACAACGACGATAGTGTTGCCTAAGTCTCTGAGCTCTTTGAGCACTTTGATGAGCTGTTGTGTGTCTCTGGGGTGTAGTCCGATGCTGGGTTCGTCGAGCACATAGAGTGAGCCTACTAAGCTACTGCCGAGCGACTTGGCGAGGTTGATGCGTTGGCTCTCGCCTCCTGAGAGGGTGGAGGAGAGTCGGCTGAGCGTGAGGTACGACAGTCCCACCTCCTCCATGAAGCGCAGTCGGCTCTCTATCTCTTGCCGGAGATGTTTGGTGACGGCTGCTTGTGTGGGTGTGAGACTCAGAGAGCGGAACCAAGCGGAGAGTTGGTCGATGGGCATGCGTGTGAGCTCGACGATGTTCTTGTCGCCCACCTTAACATACTCAGCCTCTTTGCGTAGTCGTCCGCCGTGGCAGGTAGGACATAGAGTCTTGCCGCGGAAGCGTGAGAGCATGACGCGGTATTGTATCTTGGCGTACTGCTCTTTCTCGAGCATACGGAAGAAGTCGTGTAGTCCGTGGAAATACTCGTTGCCGGTCCAGAGCAGGTGTTGCTGTTCTTCGGTTAGTTCGCAATAAGGAGTGTGAATAGGGAAGTTGAACAGGTGTGCGTTTAGTACGAGCTCTTGTTGCCAAAGCCGCATCTTCTCGCCTCTCCAGCACGCTATTGCTTCTTCGTAGATGCTGAGCGACTTGTCGGGGATGACAAGGTTAGGGTCGATACCTATCACATTGCCGAAGCCCTTGCACTCGGGGCATGCTCCGAGCGGGTTGTTAAAGTCGAAGAGGTGCTCTGACGGTTCGAGGAACTGAATACCGTCGGCTTCGTATCTCTCGGAGAAGGTCGTCAGGTTCTTATCGATAACGATGGCGAGCTCGCCGTGTCCTTCGTAGAAAGCTGTCTGTACGGAGTCGGCAAAGCGGTTGTAGGTGCTCTTCTCTCGGTCAACGACTATGCGGTCGATAAGCAGGAACGAAGGTGAGTCGGTCAGTGAGGTTAGCAGAGCGGTGTCGTTGAGGCAGTCGCTTATCCTGACCACTTCGGAGTGTTGACGGATGAGCAGTCGGGTGAACCCTTGTTGAAGCCATACTGACAGTTGAGCCGCGAGGTTGTCGGTCCGCGTGATAGGTGCCACGAGCATGAGCTTGGTGCCTTCTGCCTGTTGCTTGACATAATCGACCACATCTTTGATAGTGTGCTTCTTTACTATCTCTCCTGAGACGGGAGATATGGTCTGTCCGATGCGTGCATAGAAGAGCTTGAGGTAGTCGTATATCTCGGTTGATGTACCTACGGTTGAGCGTGGGTTGTTGGATGCCACTTTCTGCTCAATAGCGATGGCGGGAGGTATGCCGTCGATGAAGTCCACTTCTGGTTTCTGCATCCTGCCGAGGAACTGCCGAGCATAAGCGCTGAGGCTCTCGACATATCGTCGCTGACCTTCGGCATAGAGGGTGTCGAAGGCAAGACTGGACTTGCCGCTGCCGCTCAGACCTGTTATCACCACTAATTGGTTGCGTGGTATGTCAACGCTGATGTTCTTGAGATTATGGGTCTTGGCTCCTCGTATTTGTATGCTATCGGTCAAGGTGTGTGGCTTTGTTGAAGTTGGGTTAGTTGTTAATGAACAGTTGCTTAGTTCTTGAGGATAATTTTCTCTAAGGCTTGTGCTTTAGCGATACACTGCTCGTCGTCGGGGTCAGATAGCTCGGGCGGGAGGTTGGGTATGCGTATCCTCGTTCCTTTGGGGATGTTGTTGGGGTCGGGTATGACATCTTTGTTAGCCTCGTAGATATACACCCAGAAATAAGGTGAGCCGTATATCTCGCGTGCTATCTGTGCCAGTCGGCTCCCGTTGTTGAGCACTTTGGTGCCGAGGAAATCGTTGTACACTCTCTCTTCCGGCTCTTGGACTTGTGCTGTGGAGTCTTGGATGGCGTTGTCGGTTGCCGGTGCGATGGTATCGAAAGGCTGTTGGAGTGAGGTAGAGTCGATGAAGTCGGTAGTGTCGTTGATAGCTTCGATGAACTGCGTTTGGTCGCCGGTGAGGGCTAACAACTCGTCTGCTTTTTGCTTGATCTGAGGTCGGAAGATGAGATAAGCGAGTATGAGTAGGAGACAGACAATGACGAGCAACATCCCGACTAACAGCCATGCTTGCGAGTGTCGTTTGCGGGGTTGTGGCTGAGCGGGAGTAGGCTCCTCGGTCTGAACGGGTGTATCTTCTTCTGCAGGACGGAAGATATAGGTTGTGTCAGGAGTGTCAGGTGTCTCGGGAGTTTCAGGAGTGTCAGGTGTCTCGGGAGTTTCAAGTGTCTCGGGAGTGTCAGGCGTGTCAGGCGTGTCGGGAGTGTCAGGTGTCTCGGGTATCTCAGGAGTCTCTTGAACTTCCGGAACTTCTTGAACTTCCGGAACTTCTTGAACTTCAGGAACTTCCTGAACTTCTTGAACTTCTTGAACTTCCTGAACTTCTTGAATATTCTGAATTTCTTCTTTCTTTTCTTCTTTGACCTCCATGCTGTTGATCTCGGCTATGATGCTATTGATCTCGATGGCTTGTTCTCCTAAGCGTTTGATAGCGTCGTCAGCGGGTTTGTCGGGTTCTTTGACAGCGACGGGTGCGGGTGTGATACGGTTCTTGAGTTGTGTCTCGGGAGTGAACACGACCTTATTATATCCGGGTAGGAGTATTTGTTCACCGGTAGCCACATTGACGCTTTTGCGTGGTTCGTTCCACTGCACTTTGAACTTGCCGAGTCCGTTGATGCGCACTTGTCCGTCGGTGGCGAGTCCTTTGGTTATCTGCTGGAAGAGGCTATTGAGGAAGAAGCCTGTCTGGTTCTCGCTAAACGAGCTTTTCTCTGCCACGATGGTTTGCAAGTCGTTCAGGTATAGTCTGTCTTCGGTCTTCATATCTACTTATTGTTTACTGCCTCTTTGAGGACAGAGTTTTGTTTGAAACTGAACTGTTTCTTTTCGGGAGCCACTTGTCGTTTGCCGGTGGTGGGGTGTATGAATTGTCTCTCGGCTTTGGTTTTTATCTCGAGTGTACCAAAGTTCTGCACTTGGATACTCTTGCCGTCGAGTAGTTGCTCCACGCATGCGTCGGTGGTGGCTTCGAGCAGTCGTTCGACATCTTGTTTGCGCATACCTGTATCAGCAGCAATAGCGGTGATGAGATCTTTTGTTGTCATATATGAGTTTTTAAGTGTCGGATGTGAGAGTTGTTTGGTTTCATTATTGGACCTCGCCATAGAGATCGAAGATGTCGGAGTCGGTTATACGGACTTGATAGAACTGTCCGACAGAGAGTGGAGTGAGGTTATCTTTCTGTTTGCTGATGAGCACTTCTCCGTCCACTTCGGGTGAGTCGTATTGTGTTCGTCCGTAGTAGAAGTCATCGTCTTCTCTATCGATAATGACCTTGAGTGTTTGTCCGACGAGTTGTCGGCTCACCTGCTCGGCTATCTGTTGTTGCAGGTCCATGAGTCGGTTGAGTCGTTCGCTCTTTGTTTCCGTTGGTATATCGTCGTTATAGTGGAGGTTGCAGTATGTGCCTTCTTCGTCGGAGTAGGCGAAAGCTCCCATGCGTTCGAAGTGCATTGTTTGAGTATATTGCATGAGGTCTTGGAAGTCTTCGGGTGTCTCTCCCGGGTGTCCGACCATGAGTGTTGTTCTAAGGAAGATGCCGGGCACTTCTTGTCGGATGGTGTTGATGAGCTGTGTCTGCTCGTCTTTGGTTATATGTCGGTGCATGAGAGAGAGCATGTGGTCGGAGGAGTGTTGGAGCGCTATGTCGAGATACTTGCACACATTGTCTCTCTCGCGCATCACTCTGAGCAGGTCGAGGGGGAAGTGTGTGGGGTAGGCGTAATGCAACCTTATCCACTCTACTCCCGGTATGCGGCTGATGTTGTCGATGAGTTGTGCTATCTTGTTCTCTCCGTATAGGTCTTCGCCGTAGTTAGTGAGGTCTTGTGCTATGACCTGCAGCTCTTTGACTCCTTGACTTGTGAGCCATCTCACTTCGTCTTCTATCTCTTCGATGGGTCGGCTCTTGTATCTGCCGGTGATGATAGGTATGGCGCAGTAGGAGCAGAAGCGGTTGCAACCTTCGGCTATCTTGAGGTAGGCGTAGTGTGAGGGAGTGGTGATGGTGCGTCGGAAGACGTCTTGACAGGAGGTGAGGTTTCCGGGTCGGTCTTGCTTGAGGTCGTTGATAAGGTCAAGAAAATTGAACTTACCATAGAAACGGTCAACCTCGGGTATCTCTTTCTGTAGTTCGCTGAGGTATCGTTGGCTGAGGCATCCCATGACATAGAGGCGTCGGAGCTGGTGCTTGCGTTTGCGCTGAGCGAACTGCAGGATGGTGTTGATGCTCTCCTCTTTGGCGTCGCCGATGAAGCCGCAGGTGTTGATGACGGCTATCTCACCATGCGGGTCGTCGCTGTCGTGACAGCAACGATAGCCTGCCTCGGTGAGTTGGTACATGAGTCGCTCGGCGTCAACAAGGTTCTTAGAGCAACCCAGGGTGATGATATCAATCTCGTTTGTGTTCAAGGGTCTTTGTTCTTTAATCTAACAGAGTAGCGGTCTGACAGCGTAGCGTTCTAACAGCGCAGCGTTCTAACAGCGTAGCGGTCTAATTCCCCAACTCTGATTGGAACTTTATCCTGACGAGTCGGACATCTATCTCTGAGATGTCGTCTTCGTCGAGCTCTTCCATAGCTTTGTGGATATTGTCGGTCTCGGCGTTTTGGAAGTACTCGTAGATCTCTTCTTCTTTGTCGGGTTCCATTATCTGTTTGATGAAGTAGTCGATATTGAGTTTTGTTCCGGAATAGACAATGGCCTCTATCTCTTGTAGCAGCTCGTCCATATCCATACCTTTAGAGAGTGCGAGGTCGTCGAGGTCCACTTGCCGGTCGATAGCTTGTATGATAGATATTTTTGTGGATGACTTCTTTGCCACCGTTCTTACTCTCATGTCTTCGGGTCGGATGATCTCGTTCTCTTCGACATACTCTTTGATGACCTTGAGGAAGTCAGCTCCGTATCGTTTAGCTTTGCCGGCTCCCACACCCGGAATGTTCTGCAGCTCTTCCATGGTGATGGGGTAGGAGGTAGCCATTGCTTCAAGCGATTGGTCTTGGAAGATGACGAAGGGCGGCACATCAAGCCGTTTAGACAGTTTCTTCCTGAGGTCTTTGAGGATGGAGTACATCACATCGTCGGCGGCACCGCTTGCCGAGATAGCAGGCATGTCCATGATCTCCTCTTCCTCTTCTTTGTCTTCGATAGGCACTTTGAAGGTGGAGGGTGTCTTGAGGAACTTCTTACCTTCGGGTGTGAACTTAAGGTCGCCGTACGACTCTATATCTTTCTTGAGGAAGCCGGCGAGGAGTGCTTGTCGGATGACAGCGTGCAGGGTGGCCTCATCGACATCTTGTGCGGCACCGAAGTTCTCGAGCTCGTTATGCTTATAAGCGAGTACGGTGGCTGTCTCGTTGCCTTTGAGGATGTCAACTATATGTTCGGCTTTGAACTTCTCTTTGAGTTGTCCGACGGTCTCGAGGATGAGTGAGAGCAGTTCGGCAGCATCGATAGTCTTGTAAACCTTTCGGCAGTTGTCGCACATGCCGCAGTTTTCTTTGTCGTAGTCTTCGCCGAAATAGTGGAGTAGGAGTCGGCGTCGGCACAGGTTTGACTCGGCGTAGCTCATGGTCTCGAAGAGCAGCTGGTTGC
The DNA here is from genome assembly GCA_946186735.1 of uncultured Bacteroidales bacterium. Classification (GTDB taxonomy): domain Bacteria; phylum Bacteroidota; class Bacteroidia; order Bacteroidales; family Paludibacteraceae; genus Colicola. Next base: position 9,377 of record CAMHOK010000016.1, on the reverse strand, counting down.
CTATCTCTTGTTCTGCCACGGGTTTGCCTTGCTGGAACTTACGGAGTCGGTCAATATCTTTGGGCGAATAGAAGCAGATGCATTGTCCTTCACCTCCGTCTCGTCCTGCTCGTCCGGTCTCTTGGTAGTAGCCTTCGAGCGACTTGGGTATGTCGTAGTGAACGACGAAGCGCACATCAGGTTTGTCGATACCCATGCCGAAGGCGATGGTGGCGACGATGACCTGCACTTTCTCCATGAGGAAGGCGTCTTGGTTCTGTGAGCGTTGCGTGGAGTCCATGCCGGCATGGTAGGGCAGGGCGGTGATATGATTGACGCGGAGTGTCTCCGACAGGTCTTCCACGGTCTTGCGGCTCAAGCAATAGACGATGCCCGACTTACCTTCCATGGAGCGGATGTAGCGGATGAGCTCGCGGTCCACGTTCTCATCTTTCTGCCTCACTTCGTAGTAGAGGTTAGGCCGGTTGAACGAGGACTTGAAGACTTGTGCTTTGAGTATGTTGAGGTTCTTTTGTATGTCGTGTTGCACCTTTGGTGTGGCGGTAGCGGTAAGTGCGATGATAGGTGCTTTGCCGATACGCTGAACGATGGGGTGGATACGGCGATATTCGGGCCGGAAGTCGTGCCCCCATTCGGAGATACAATGAGCCTCGTCAACGGCATAGAACGATATCTTGACTTGTTTGAGGAAATCGACATTCTCGGCTTTGTTGAGCGACTCGGGAGCGACATAAAGCAGTTTGGTCTTGCCGGCGAGTATATCTTTCTTGACAGCGTTGATCTCGGCTCTTGAGAGGCTGGAGTTGATGAAGTGAGCTATACCGTCTTCGTCGGAGTAATTGCGCATGGCATCAACTTGGTTTTTCATAAGGGCAATGAGAGGCGAGATGACGATAGCCGTACCGTCCATGAGCAGCGAGGGCAGTTGATAACACATACTCTTGCCACCGCCTGTGGGCATAAGCACGAAAGTATCGTTGCCATCCATAAGGTTGGAGATGATAGCTTCTTGGTTGCCTTTGAATGCTTCGAAACCGAAATGTTTGCGTAGGGCTTTGATTAGTTGTGTATGCCTTGTCATAATAAGGGGAGATTGATATATATAAATGTGGTGTTTCCACTTCAACACACAAAAGTATAAAAAAAATCTTATGTGCCAAACTGTTTGCCGAATAAAAAGCAAAAAAAGTTATATTTTTTTATTTTGTTCTGATTTTTTAGCATGCTGATTAAGGTAGAGTGAGTGTAATTGTTTGTTGTTTGTTGACAAAAAGTTAGGTTTTGTAAGCAAAAGTCATTATTTTGTTTTTGACACTTTTTTTCTGCCCGGACGAAGAAAAATTTTTCTTGATTTTTTTGCAATTGAAAATAAAATTGTAACTTTGCACGCTCTACTTTGTGAAGTAAGGGCAAAAAAAAGTAATGTTTTTCTATTATTTGGTGTTATTGTTAGGCTTAACAAAGACTTTAATAATATTATGAAACAACGCAATTTGTCGATTGGACAACTCTTTAATTTGAGTTTCGGGTTTTTCGGTGTGCAGATAGCTTATGCTCTGCAGAGTGCGAATATCTCTCGTATTTTCGCCACTCTTGGTGCCGACCCTCATCAGCTTTCGTTCTTTTGGATTCTTCCGCCGCTGATGGGTATGATTGTACAACCTATTATAGGTATATTATCAGACAAGACTTGGTTTGGTAAGTTTTTTGGTCGTCGCAAGTTCTATTTATTGATAGGTGCTGTGATAGCCGTTGCCGTGATGATCTTGTTGCCCAATGCCGGTGATTTTACTTTCCAGCAGCGTGTGCTGTTGGGTTTGAACTCGGCGATGTGGTTCGGTTTGTTGTCGCTCATGTTCTTGGACACGAGCATCAATATTGCTATGCAGCCTTTCAAGATGATGGTTGGTGATATGGTCAACGAGGAGCAGAAAGGAACGGCATACGCTATTCAGTCAGCTTTGTGTAATGCAGGTTCGCTGGTGGGCTACTTGTTCCCTATCTTCTTCACCTGGATAGGCATAGCCAACACCGCTCCTGAAGGCGTGATACCCGACTCGGTTAAGTGGTCGTTCTACGTAGGTGCCGCTATATTGATCCTTTGTGTGCTCTACACTTTCTTCGCTGTTGAGGAGATGGATCCGAAAGAGTATGCCGAGTTCCACGGCCTTAACAAGAAAGAAGAGGTGTCGGCTAAGAGTGCTCAGTCGGACAGTTCGACCGGTTTTATTGTTCGTTCGTTCTTGACGGTAGGTTTGGTTCAGTTCTTCTGCTGGGCAGCCTTTATGTATATGTGGACCTACTCGAATGGTGCTATAGCCACTCAGTGTTTTGGTTGGACCTCGGGTGTTACTGCCGATGTTGAGTTCCAGGAGGCAGGCAACTGGGTAGGTGTATGTTTCGCTATCCAAGCCGTCGGTTCGCTCTTGTGGGCGATGTTGCTCCCGCTGTTAGAGAAATGGTCGGGCAACAAAGGCGCTTATGCCATCTCGTTAGTGGTAGGTGGTCTGGGCTTTGCTTCAACCATGTTAGTTACCAATCAGTATGTGTTGCTTTTGAGTTATGCTCTGATAGGTGCGGCATGGGCTGCTATGTTGGCTCTGCCGTTCACTATCATCACCAATGCTATCTCGGGTAGCAAGTATATGGGTACGCTGCTGGGCTTGTTCAATTGCACTATCTGTCTGCCTCAGATCATCGCAGCTCTTTGCGGCGGTGTGATACTGACCCATGTCTGCGGCGGCTCGCAGGTGTTGATGCTGGTAGTGGCAGGTGTGCTGCTGGTTTGCGGCGCTGTGGCTGTTTTCCTTATTAAAGAGAAGAGAACAGAATAATAACTATATAATCTAATTTTAATTTTATGAAAAACAAACAACATTTTCTCATGCGTGGACTGTTGGTCTCAGCACTCATGTTGGTTTCGACTACTATGTTTGCGAAGATAACAGTTACAGGTTCGGTCTTCGATGCTGCCACCGGTGAAGGGATCATTGGTGCCAGTGTGCTTGAAGAGGGAACAACAAATGGTACTATTACCGATTTTGATGGTAATTTTACTCTCACCGTTGAAGATGGAGCAAAATTGCAGATTAGTTACATGGGTTATCAGACACAGACCCTTCCTGCAAAGGATGGTATGCGTGTTAATCTTCAGGAAGACAACTTCACTCTTCAGGAAGTGGTAGCCATCGGTTACGGTTCGCAGAAGAAGAAAGAGGTAACCGGTTCGGTGGCTTCGGTTAAGGCTGAGGACTTCAATGCCGGTGTTAAGTCGAACCCTGTCGGATTACTTCAAGGTAAGGTAGCCGGTTTGAACATCTCTAAATCGACAGCCGACCCTACATCAACCGGTTATAACATTCAGATCCGTGGTTTCTCGACTCTGGGTGTCGGTACAGGTAACTCGCCTCTGTATATTGTTGATGGTGTGCCCGTGAGCAATATCGACAATATCTCTCCCGATGAGATTGCATCGATGGATGTGTTGAAAGACGGTTCAGCTGCTGCTATCTATGGTACTCGTGGTACCAACGGTGTTATCCTTATCACCACCAAGCGCGGCGAGTCGTTCAACGACAAGGCTGAGACACAGGTTGAGTATTCGGGTTATGTGAATGTAGCATGGGTTAACTCTAAGCTTGGCATGGCCAACGCAGAGCAGTTCCGTCAGTTAGGCACCTACACCAAAGGTAAAACCGTAGGTATGGACCTTGGTGCTACTACCGATTGGCAGAAAGAGATCACTCGTACAGCCGCTATCACTCATAATCACAACGTGGCAATCACCGGTTCGCATAAGAACTTCAACTACCGTGCTTCTATCGGTTTCAAGGACGCTCAAGGTATAGCTAAGAACAACGGCCGTCGTGAGATCATCGCAAAGTTGGCTGCCGACCAGAAAGCCCTGAACGGCTGGTTGCAGTTGACCTACGACGTAAGCTACATGCACTATCGTAACGACTATACCAATGGTGATTTCTACACCATGGCAGCTCAGCTCAACCCAACGATGCCCGTCTATGACGAGACATCGCCTAACGGCTATTACACCGCCGGTCTGAGCAACGGACAGTACAACCCCGTTGAGGCTATGAACAACCAAGAGAACTACCAAGAAGGTAACTACTTCCGCGGGTCTATCAAAGCCACGGTTAACATCAAGGCTGTTGAGGGCTTGAAAGTGAGTGCTTTCGGTGCATTGGAAGAGGGTGATAACCACAGCTATCAATACACAGGCAACCTGCTCTCTACCGGTTCGCAGACATGGTCTGACTGGGCTAACCGCGAGAAGAATATGAGTCTGAACAAACTCTTCGAAGGTACTATCGACTATGCTAACTCATGGGGCGGACACAACTTCGTAGCCGTTGCCGGTTTCTCTTATCAGCACTTCATGGACGATTGGGAGAAGCTTGCTAACCGCGGTTTTGCAATGTCGTCAATCAAGTATTACAGCATAGGTGAAGGAACAGCCGACAAGACCGACCTGCAAGCATCATCGGGCCGCAACGCCAACGCTCTGGCTGCCGCTTTCGCTCGTATCAACTACAACTACAACGAGAAATACCTGCTCTCTGTCTCACTCCGTGCTGAGGGTTCGTCGCGTTTCGGTAAGAACAACAAGTGGGGCTACTTCCCTGCAGTGAGTGCCGGTTGGCGCATGAAAGCAGAGGACTTCCTTGCCGATGTTGATGCAGTCAACGACTTGAAGTTTCGTGCCGGTTTCGGTGTGACAGGTAACAACCTCGGTGAGAGCCTTCGCTCAGTAGCATTGCTCGAGAAGAGCGATGTTATCCATTTTAACGGACAAGATATCAATACCTATAAGGTAAAGCAGAACGTTAACCCCGACCTTAAGTGGGAGAAAAAATATGAGTATAACCTCGGTTTCGATTATGCTTTCTTCGACAACCGCATGTATGGTAGCTTAGAGGCTTACTATCGTCATACTCGCGACCTGCTCTGGTACTACAACGTGCCGACTCCTCCGTATCAGTATGATAGACTTCTTGCTAATGCAGGACAGATGAAGTCGTATGGTGTTGAATTGGCATTGACCGGTGTTCCCGTAAAGACCAAAGACTGGCAGTGGAACTCGATGTTGACCTTGGCTTGGAACCAGAACATCATCTCTAAGCTCTCCGACCCAGACAAAGGCTTCAACTACACCGTTCAATATGAAGGCTACTTGTATGGCAATAAGTTCAATGGTGGTGAGGCTTTCACTCAGATACTTGAAGAAGGACAGCCCGTTGGTCAGTTCTACGGCTATAAGTTCTTAGGTATCAACAACTCAGGCAAGTGGGTTTATGAAGATAAGTATGGTGACCCGACAGCTTCGCCTCAAGCTTCCGACAAGCAGTATCTGGGCTCAGCTCAACCTGCCGTTACTTATGGTTGGAACAACACTGTTCGTTATAAGAACTTAGACATCACCATCTTCCTCCGTGGTGTTATTGGCAACAAGCTGTTGAACGTAACTCGTTTCCAATATACTCCTGACGGAACAGATGCTTCGACCAACTACAACTTCTATGTGAAGGATGTACGCGACGGTTACGATGGCAAGCAAGTGTTTGCAAACTACAGTCTGTTCTCAGACTATTGGCTTGAGAACGGTAGTTACCTCAAATGTGATAACATCACCGTTGGTTATACATGGCACTTCAAAGAGAACAAATATGCTCGTTCGCTCCGTCTGTACTGCACCGGTCAGAACCTTTTCACCATCACTGCTTACAGCGGACTCGATCCTGAAGTTGGAACGACATCGCTCGACTATCCGGGTGTAGATATCAACAACTTCTATCCTAAGACAGCAAGTGCTCTTGTCGGTATAAATCTGAACCTGTTCTAATGAAAGGAGAAACAAATTATGAAAAAGTCATTTATATATGCGCTTGTTTGCGCCTTTTGCCTCTCGGCTTTCGTAGGTTGCAATATGCTTGAGGAGGAGAACTTCGGCAAGCCCACAACAGATGAGATGCTCAAAAACGAGGCTAATGTGATAAGCCTTGTAGGTCAGTCGTATGCCGACCTTAAGTTTATTCACGACCACTGGGGCTATTGGGGAGTCAACACTCTGACAGCCGACGAGGGTCTGTGTCCTGTCCGCGTAGGTGGCGACTGGGCTGATGGCGGTTATTGGAAGAACCTCAACACCCATGCTTGGAACGCTTACGGACAAGCCTTCAAGAACATCTGGGAGTGCACTATAGCAGGTGCTGTGCTTTGCAACAACTTGCTTGAGACCCTCTATTCGAACGAACAGAACATGACTCCCTCGGTATATGCCATGTATGTAGGTGAGTTGGAAGTGCTGCGTTCGTATTACTACTACCTCTTGTTCGACTCTTTCGGTCGCGTGCCTTATATGGAGGACTACTCTGACCGTCATGAGGTTCTGCTTGACCCGTGGGTTACTTGGGCTCACCTGGTAGCCTGCCTTGAGAAGAACGCTCCTAACATGGCAGTAGTTAACGATGCAAACCGAGCTAACTACATAGGTCGTTGCACACAAGGTATGGCTTATACGATGTTGGCTCGTCTGTATCTGAACGCAGAGTCGTTTGGTTGCACACCTGAGAACGTGATGGCAGCCGTTCGTACATGCACCGTACATAACGGAGAAAAAGGTTCGTCGCCTCTGAAAGAAGCAGGCATCAACATCACCTCAACTAAAGACTTCTACACCAACGCCGTTCGTTGCTGCAACAAGGTTATTGAGTCGGGCTCATATTCTATTGAACCTAACTTCTTCAATAACTTCTTGATTGACAATGGTGGCTCGAAAGAGAATATCTTCACTATCGTAGAGGACGGCACGACCAACAACGAGCGTGACGAGTATGGCAGCAAGAACAAGATGCGTATCACTCTGCTTACCTTGCACTATGTTTTCCAAGATCGTTTCAACATGCTCATCCAGCCTTGGAACGGCTTTATTGCTCGTCCTGACTTCATGAACTTGTACAACGACCACGATGTACGTGGTGCAGGTTATGAAGGACTCGGTACTAACGACACTAAGCAGTGGGGTTGGTTCCTTGGTCCTGTTTGCCCCGAAGGCTCGACCACACCTATGCTGGATACCGACAAGTCGCCGGTGATCCTTGTTAACAATGTCAACTCGCTCGACTCGGCTTCTCGTATGGCAGGTGCTCGTATGTATAAGTATGAGATAGATAAGTCTCATAAGTACAACTACTGCGAGAACGACTTCGTACTGCTGCGCTATGCCGATGTTATCTTGATGAAGAAAGAGGCAGTGCTTCGTGGTGGTGTTGACGACAATCCGGGCATTGAGGATGGTGCTGTTCAAGATATCAAGAAACGTACTTTCGCTTATAGTGACGATCCAATAGCTGCTTTCGATGCTGCTTATCCTACTGCTTTCACGGCAGTCAACGAAGACCTGACCACAGGTATCTTGGCTGAGCGCGGTAGAGAGATGGCATGGGAGTGCACCCGTCGTCGCGACCTGATCCGCTACAATCAGTTCGAGAAAGTGCAGTATGTAACCACCAATGCTATCACCCGTCGTTGGTTCCCGATACCCTTCTCAGTGCTCGAGAAATCGTATGTTGACGAGAACGGCAAGCAGATATGGACCCAGAACGAGGGCTACTAATAATGAAAAGCAAAACAATGCTATATAAAACCATTTATTAACAACCAATTTATTAACTAAAATCAAAAACATTATGAAGAAACTAATGTATTTGGCAGGTGCTATCTTTGCACTTGGTTTGACCTTATCTTCTTGTAACAAGAAACCGGTTGTCAACATTAATGACATCGTTGAGAACGGTTTTTATGTTGTTGGTGATGCTACCGGCGTTAAAGACCTTGCAACTCAAGGTGCCGGTGACCTTTCTTTCGGCAATGGTTTGAACGAAGTAGGTCAGGTAATGCGTGACGGTATGTACGAGAAGTATGTTGTTCTCGAAGCCGGCAAAGAGTTTGAGTTCATCAAGAAAGAAGGTGAGAAGAAGATCTCTTACGGTGCTCAACTTGCATACGGTGAGCTTCAGACCGAAGGTCAGCCTATCATGGGTTACAAGGGCTCGCTTGTAGAGAATGTAAAGATGAAAGTAACCGAGACCGGTCTGTATCACATCGTTCTTGACTTCAACGAGGATGGTGCTCTGAACAATGTAGGTGGCGCACAGGTTATCCTTGCAAAGGTTAGCGCTTGGGGCGTTCGCGGCGGTATGAACAACTGGGGCTTCACCGAGGGTAAGCAAGAAGGTTACACCTGGACATGGGAGAACCAAGAGCTCTCAGCCGGTGCAGCTTTCAAGTTCGACTACTCGAACGGTTGGAAGATCAACCTCGACGATGCAGGTCTTGTAAAGGCTAACACCAACCTTGGTGCTGATTGCAAGCAGGGTGGTAGCGACATCACAGTAGCAGAAGGTGGTCTGTATAAGATTACTCTTGCTTTCAATGTTAAAGGCGGTGATATTGCCAATAGCTACACTTACACTGTTGAGAAGACCGGTGAGGTTGCTGTTAAGGACTACTCGAATGTAGAGCTTGAGCTCGTAGGTGACGCTATCGCAGAGCAAGAAGGTGCTAAGGCTGACCCGTCAAACTGGAACTGGGGTAATGTTATCTCGATGGGCAAACCTGCTGTTAACGGCAATGTTTACACCTGGACCGTAAATGTTAACCTGCTTGCAAGCGGTGGCTTCAAGGCTCGTACTATCAATGCTGAAGCTCAAGGCGATATCCAAGGCTTCGACCTGGGTATTGATGGCAACAACGCTACCGTAGCAGCTGATGGTAACTACAATGTAGTTGTAACTATCGACGGCAAGGCTGACACCAAGAAACTCGAGATCTTCGCCGGCGACGCTCAGGGTATCACCATAACAGGTGTTGTTCCTGCAGATTGGATCAAGTGCAACCTCTGGGCATGGTACAAGGTTGACGGCGTTGACACCAACGTCTTCGCAGCATGGCCCGGCCAATTGCTGGTTATCCGTGACGGTGTAGTTTCTTACACCTTCGCTCCGAATGTAACTGAGGTTTACGTCATCTTCAACAATGGTGACGGCGTACAGACCAACGACCTTGGCCCCTTCACCGAGAATACCAACATCGTTATTGCTGATAACATCAAGCAATAAAACACTGAGCGATACCGCTAAACGAAAGGCACCTGCTTTGCAGGTGCTTTTCTTTTACACGGAAGCTCCTGTACGGAGACTTCTTTTAACGAACACGGACTGTCACGGAGGTACACGGAAGGTTTTTATACACTGTTTCTCTTTTTTGACGAACACGGACTGTCACGAAAGGACACGGAGGCTCTTTGTTCTGTACGAATCTCACGAATCACACGAATCTCTTTTTCTACACTGCTTCTCTTT
>CAMHOK010000015.1 GCA_946186735.1 uncultured Bacteroidales bacterium | reverse complement strand
AGACGCGTATTGGCAATTATATAGCCAACGAGATACCTGATGGTGCCACCCTGCAGATAGGTGTGGGAGGTATCCCTAATGCTGTCATCAATGCCCTCAAAGATCACCAACACCTCGGTCTGCACACCGAAGCCATCACCGACGGAGTGCTGCCACTCATAGAGAAAGGTATCATCGACAACTCGCTCAAACGAGTGTTGCCGGGTAAGTCGGTAGGCTCGCTCGTGCTCGGCTCTCGTCATCTCTACGACTTTATCGACGGCAACCCCGACTTCGTCATCAGAGATGTGGCATGGACCAACGACCCGCAGATCATCCGGCAGAACCCCAAAGCCATGGCTATCAACTCCGCCATCGAGGTGGACCTCACCGGACAGATATGTGCCGACTCCATAGGAGACACCATCATCTCCGGCGTGGGAGGACAACACGACTTCATGTACGGAGCCGCCCTGTCGGAAGGAGGCAAGTGCTTCATCGCACTACCATCAATGACCAACAAAGGTAAGTCGAAGATAGTGGCGCACTTAGCCCCGGGCGCAGGAGTGGTCACCACACGCTTCCAAGCACAATATATCGTCACCGAGCACGGCATCGCTTTCCTTCGAAACAAGTGTCTTGCTCAGCGAGCCAAAGCTCTCATCGCTATTGCCGACCCCTCACAACGCGAAGAACTCGAGCGAGCCGCCGTCGAACGCTTCGGCATCGGCTTCCTCCGACTCAAATAAAACACGCACAGAACATGGTTGTGAAGTAACTCCCCTCCTCGCACAGAACACGAATGGAAATAAACTCCCCTCCTTAAATAAGGAGGGGCAGGGGTGGTTGGAATCTGTAGAGGCATGGTCGGAATCGGTAGAGGCGTGGTCGGAATCTGTAGAGGCGTGGTTGGACAATCTGAACTGAAAGCACAGAAAAGAAGACGCTGCTGCAGTTAAAAAGACTTAATAAAACGGGATAATCTCCACTCGGCGATCTTTGGCGCGTTGGTGCTCTTTGTTGTATCTGTAAGGTGCGTCCGACCCGAAAGAGCGTATGTCAAGCTGCTCGTTCTTCACCCCTTTCGCTCTGAGCCTTGAAGCCACAGCTTGCGCCCGACGCATAGCTAAAGTGAGGTTATACGCGTCGGTACCTATATCACAGGCATGACCGTTGACATGAACCTTCAACCCCGGATGCCCTATGAGCATCTGCGCCACCTTATCAAGTATGTCTGCCGGCTCTAACTTAGGCTCCGTATCATCAAAATCGAACCAGATGACCGCCTCCGAGAGAAGTGAGTCGAGCGACACCATCACCTCGCGTATCTTAGTAACATAGACAGTATCAGTCTTCTGAAGCATCACAGTGTCGGTCTTCTGAAGCAAGACGGTGTCAGTGATAGCAGGCGCTGAAGTGGCAAGGAAGACGGTGTCGGTCTTCTGCAGAACGATAGTGTCACGGACAAGGATAGTGTCGCGCTCAATATATTGGTCGTAAGTGCGCAAGAACTCTTTCACTTTTTTCTTCTTCTGCTGTTCGGTCAGACCTGAGTAGATACTCACACCGGCTTTTACCCCTACCGTCCATGGTCTGACGGCGGCTATCATGTCAGTACCTATCAGTCCTGTGTAACGAGGCATATAGTCGTATGCTTGATTACCTTCTCCGGCAAAGCCTAACCTGGGTTTGTCCACTTGGCGGGCTGCCAGCATGTTGTTCACCGACACATCCACGAAAGCAGATAGTCTGAGGTCCACCCTTTTGGTCAGTTGCCACAGACCGCCTATCTCTACCGAGGTCAACACCGAGACAGGTATGAGACCTGCACAACGGTCATGCTGACGCTTATACTCTACCGTCTCGAACCTGTCGGGCAGGTCGTGCATCTCAACATCCCACAAAGGGTAGTAGGCTTTGTTCGTTAGCCCACCCCTATAATGAGTATAGGTGGTAGCCAATGGCACACCTAACCTCACTGCCAACGTCGCGAACCAACCGCTCTGAAAAGGTTTATACTTATAATGTACAGCCAATGGCACTTCCAGCATGTACATGTTCTGTCTCTCGCGCCAGTCATTCGGTTCGATGATATGGTCGAAACTATGGCCTTCGTAGTCGCTCAGACCGGTCCATACAAGAGGCTGTGCGAGGTGGGCATTCTGACCATAGTAAGACAGACGAGCACCGGTGCCAAGTCCCCAAGAAGATGTGAAAAAATAGATATAATCGAAGTTCAAACCGAGAGCCGGCATCGGTGCTGTGCTACCGCCTGCTATCGAGTAACCCAGACCTGACACACCCGCATCGACCGACACACCAAAGAAAGAGCCCGTATCGTAACGCTCTACAGCCCTACGCTTCTTCTTTGCAGGAGTAGTCTGAGAGCTCACCTGACCCACACATAACAGCAGTCCTAATAATAGCAATATGACGCGGACCGTTCTCATCTTCGTCTTCTACCTCCCTCTTTATCTGATTAACGATTTTAGTGAATAGACCTTACCTGTATCTGTTCGGAGGACAAAACACATAGCTGTCTTGCTTGGCACGCTCACCATAGTCCTTCCCGTTGCTCTACCCGACCACCAACATATGCCGTCCACACCATAGACCTCTAACCAGCCACTCTCTTGTGTAACGACAAGCACCTCATGCGGTTGAGTTGACCGTACACTTAGCATCGCAGATGATATATTCTCTTCTCCTGTCAGTGGTCTTGCCTCGAAGTCACACGAACGATACGAGTTGCCTTCATCATCTCTCATCACCACATAATACACGCCGTTCAGTCCGCCCTGCTCTTGATAGAACTGCTCATTGGCTCCCTCTATCTCTTGACCGTCTTTGTACCATGTCCATGCCACAAACCGATGGTCATGAAGCGGGTCGGGATAGCCGTTCTTATCGTTATTATCAGCGTAGAGCACATCCGTCCATTTGCGGCGCACATAGCCGTCAAGAGCAAAAGTGAAACTCATCGGGCTCGACTCTGACGGGCAGGCTGAAGCATCATCAAGATTGAGGAAACGGAGTGTGATACCAAAAGTGCCGGTAGCAAACTCAGGATTAGTTAAGTTGATAACGCCGGTCTCCGTTAGCATCACCAGCGTATCTCGCATGCCGGCTTGATGCGCCTTATCATCGAACGTCACCTCACAATGAGTGGGCGCACCCTTGATAATGGTATAATCGATATCGAACCCGCTCTGCGACTGACACAACATGCCCAACGAGTCAACCCGCACCTCTATCGCAGGTTTGACCTCAAGCACATAGCTCACTTGTCTGCTGCAGCCAAGAGCCGTACGGTCGTAGAACACACGCGTCTGACCGGCCTCTCGAAGCTCGAACGCCTCTTTTCTACCATCGATATATGTATATTCATTTTTGTACGGGAGCTCGTGCGAACAGAGCTGAGCAATTATCTGTTTACTCTCTTCTACTCCCACGTGCATCACTATCTCACCGCCTGAACGCTGACCCTGACGATGACACAGAGTGTCGCTCACCAAACGACGAAGGACGAAAGTGGAGGGAAGAGGCACATTGTATGGCTTAGGCGAGAAACCTATAAGGGCGGAGCTCTCGTTGGTCTTCACCGTATCAAGAGCCAGGGTATCATTGCCCCTCACATACGACAAGAGGTAAGCATAACTGAAAGGACCCTCGCCTGAGGGCAAGCGCTCGTTCAACACCTCTATGCTCGGTATCCCGCACAAACAGTCGGCATCAACGCAATAAGTAGCCTCAGAAGAACGGATGGAACCGGTGAAGAAAGCCTGACGGATACTGACAGTGTCAACACCATCGCTCGTCGTCCAGTCCATAAAACCTGTGTCATCCTTCACCTGGCGTTGGAAGATATAAGTGTGGTCATAGTCAAGCGTGAGTTGACGCAGTTGAAGCTCCGGCTTATTCATGCCATCTATAACCTTGCCGTTCATCAACCACCTGTACTCATACCTCCCGTTGCCTCCACGAGCCACAGAGTCGGCATGAAGAGTGTCGTCAACCATCGGCTCACAACTTATTATGTGCTCGCTATGCAGCGCACCGGCATACAGACTGTCATACACCACAAAACGCTTGGTCCCCTCTGAAAGCAGATACTCATCTGAATACATGCAATACGAGTCTCTCGCCATTCGCTCAAACAGATACTCACCCGCATGAGTGATAGCGGGAGCATACTGGAAAGTGTCAACCGACTGCCTGCCTATCTTCAACTCTTTATCCTTATCGATAGTATCTACTCTACCTGTAACATAATCGACCTTCAGCTCGGTCACGTACCATTGGAAATGATAGTTACCGTCTCCTCCGTGGGGCTCTCGCGTCTGAGTGATGAGCGGGTTGGCAGGCAGTGTGCCGTAGATAGTGTCGGGCAGAGCATCGATAGCACCCGCCTCCACTTCGTCGTGAACAACATAACGGAAGAGTCCGCCTGCCCTCAAGAACTCCGTCTGGCAATAAGCATCGTGAGCATACAGACGATAAAGGAACACACCGAAAGAGTCGGCTGAACAAACATAATCGCGGAAACTCTCATCGCCCACCATCACCGTCGATTGCATAAGAAAAGTGTCGGTCGTGGCAACGCCGTTGATGACTGTTTCACGCAGTCCGTATTTCTCTATCTTATAGGTGTAGGGATAGTTGTCAAGGTCATCATCCTTGCCTCCCGCCGTTCGCGAAGACAGACCGTGCGAGGCGAAAGTGACGGGGTGATTCAGACATGTGGTATATTCAGAGGCAAGCGTACCGGCGGTAAACACATCGTAGCCTCGCACCGCCGTATAGACTTTCTTGGTATAGTTATCTTTGTGCGCTTCGAGCATCACTTGTTGTGTCTGGCATGGTCGGGTCACCTGTCCCCACCCCCCTCTTACTCTGATCACATCAGGTTGCGGCGAGCTCCAGCGCACACCATTGTCGGTAGAGAGTGAGAGGTTGGTGGTGAGTAGTTCGGCCCTCTCCGTCCTCGCCTCCGACACGATAGCCGGAGCTACCGACACCAACGACACCGCCTTATCGGCAAAAACAGCCAACTGCGGATACAAGCTATCGCACTCCACCCACTTCGTGTCTTTGGGATACAGATGATACATCTCTTTGGTCTTCTCTTTCACCCCTACTCCGCTCACATCTCCCGTTCCGGCCTCTTTGCGGCACATCTTCTGGTCGCAATAGACCTCGGTGAGAACACCGCTTGACATGTTCTGACCCACTGCAGCACCACCATTGGCTGTAAAACCGATGTTATAGGCGCAGCTGACAATGCCCTCGTTCTGACCCACTAACCCGCCGGCGGCTCCGCGAGCATCACTGACGATACCTGTGTTATAGCAATACTCAATCTTTCCCGTTGACATGTTTCTCCCCGCTATTCCGCCAACGCGTACTCCATCGTGCGCAATGATCTCGGTCATGGCGAAACAGCCACTTATCTGACCAAAGTTGATGCCCACTAAAGCACCTACATCCGATATCTCGTTGAGGAAGATGACTCCCTGAGCCAAAGCTATGTTCTTCAGTTCACCACCCTCAGCCAACACACCAAACAGACCCACACCATTAGAGACGGCGGAGTTGATATAAAGGTTAGAGATGGCATGTGCCTGACCATCAAGAGTACCGGCAAAAGGAAGGGAGCCGCTGCCTATAGGAGTAAAAGGAAAAGAGGCAAGATCAATATCGTCGGTAAGATAAAAGAGTGTGTCTGCAAACGAGCGTGTCAGCGACTCTTGCGCTATCCATGCCAACTCAGCCGCTTTACCGACACGAAAACCATCATTATACAACGGAGCCGACAAAGAAACTCCATCCCACTTGTCGGTAGCAATAGAGCTCAGATAAAACAAAGAGAATAACAAAAGAAGCAATTGCCGTTTCATGCTGCAAAAATAATACTTTTTGACAAGTTGACAAAACATTCATACTCCTTCGAAAAAATTTAGACATCTTTGAAAAACTATCGTAACTTTTTCGTATCTTTGCAGTCGGATGGACAAATACTTAGATATATTACGCACTTATTGGGGTTACGATAGTTTTCGTCCTCTTCAGTGGGACATCATCAGCAGTGTGTCTTCCGGCGCCGACACTCTTGCTCTCATGCCCACAGGCGGAGGCAAGTCTATCTGTTTTCAAGTGCCCGCGATGGCACGCGACGGTCTGTGCTTGGTCATCACCCCCCTCATCGCCCTCATGCGCGACCAAGTGTCTGCCCTTCGCGCACGCGGCATCAAAGCCACGGCTATCTACACCGGTCTCACTACCGACGAACAGCATACTGCTATCGACAACTGCAGGTTCGGCGATTATAAGTTCCTCTATCTCTCGCCCGAGCGCCTTCAGTCAGACATGTTCCTCACCATGCTCGCTCAGATGCCTGTGAGCATGATAGCCGTTGACGAAGCCCATTGTATCAGTCAGTGGGGCTACGACTTCCGCCCGTCATACCTAAGGATAGCCTCCGTCAGACAACTCTTCCCCGACGCTCCGGTGCTCGCCCTCACCGCCACAGCCACCGCTGATGTCATCGATGATATTCAAGACAAGCTGTGCTTCCGTGAGAAGAGAGTGCTGCGTATGTCGTTCTTACGCAAGAACCTATGCTATGTGGTGCGCCGCGCCGATAACAAAGAGGAACAACTACTCCGTGTGCTCTACGGAGTGTCCGGGAGTAGCATCGTCTATGTGCGCAACCGAGAGAAAACCAAAGTAATAGCCGAGCTGCTCATCAACAACGGCATCAGTGCTACCAACTACCATGCCGGTCTGAGCAACAAAGAACGACAAACACGCCAAGAGCGTTGGAAAGAGGGCGAGTACAGAGTGATGGTCGCCACCAACGCCTTCGGTATGGGTATCGACAAACCTGATGTGCGTTCGGTCATACATCTCGACCTACCCGACTCGCTCGAAGCTTATTATCAAGAGGCAGGACGAGCCGGACGCGACCAACAGACAGCTTATGCCGTTCTCATCTACAACAAGAGAGATGATGGCAAGATATCGCAACGCGTCAACAACAACTACCCCACTCGCGAGTTCGTCCGCACTGTTTATGCTCAAATAGCCAATTATCTTCAAGTGGGCATCGATAGCGGCATGGGACACACTTTTGCTTTCGACCTCTTCGACTTCTGTAAGTTTGCACACCTGCCCATGCTTCCCTCCTACTCTGCCATACAACTGCTCATGCAAGCAGGTTATATCTATTTCATGGACGAGCACGAACAATCGCCACGAGTGATGATGCGCTGTTCGAAAGAAGAACTATACGAGGTACACCTATCATATAAAGAAGACCAACTACTGCAACTCATCATGCGTAACTATACCGGTATCTTCGCCGATCCGCAGTTCATCAACGATGAGATGCTCGCCCGCAAGTTAGGGATGGACAAGCAAGCTGTCAATGAGTTACTCATCTCACTCAGCCAACGACGGGTCATCAAGTATATACCCCGTATGCACACCGCCACCCTCACCTACCTGAGCAATCGTGAAGAGGAGAGGTTGCTCATAATACCGCCAAGCATACTCGAAGAACGACAAGCTGTCTTTGCCCGACAGACAGCCGCCATGCTCCGATATGCTCAGTCAACCGACCAATGCCGCTCGCAGACCCTTCTCGCTTATTTCGGCGAGACCGACTCACAACCATGCGGCACTTGCGATGTCTGCAGAAAAGGAAAAAAGTTGAATGGTTGAATAGTTGAATAGTTGAATTTCTCATGCATACATTTCGTTATCATTATCTCTTACTGCTGCTTGTCTTCTTACTCAATATCGAGTATATCACAGCTCAGACAAGCGGCGTCAGTCTGAGCGACATCGAGTCGTTAGAGTCGCTCACCGACACCCTGCGTGTGAGGACCTCACAACGCGGACACCTGACCAACTCGCTCGATGTGCTCAATGGTCAGACAGCCGGTCTGACCGTCGGTTCAAACAGCAATCCCGAAGCCATGCTCTCGTCTGTCCGCGTCCGCGGCAACCACTCGCTCACCGGAGGTAACGAGCCCTTGGTCATCATCGACGGTATGTCCTCCGACCTCAGAACGCTCTCAACCATCTTCCCCGGAGACATAGAGTCGTTCACCATCATGAAAGATGCGGCACAGACAGCCCAATATGGAGCACGCGGAGCTGCAGGCGTCATCGAGGTGCGTACACTAAGAGGTATGGAGGGTAAGTTCAGTATCAGTTATGCAGGCGATGTGGGCTTCGTCAATGCCGACAAACTCCTACCAATGATGAACGCCGATGCTTATCGACAAATAACCTCCGACCGAGGACTGAATATAGCCGATGGCGGTAACAACACCGATTGGCAACGCCTCGTCCTGCGCACGGGCTTCGTGCAGAACCACCACATAGCACTGGGAGGAAGTACAGAGAACACCGGATACCGAGCCTCACTCAGCTTCAGTCAGAACAACAGCATCGTCAAAGAGATGGGCACTCGCAACTTCACATCGAAAGTGGATATCACACAACATGCCTTTGACCATCGGCTCACTTTCGACCTCGGACTCTTCGGCGCTATCGGACATAACAGTTATGTCAACGATGTGCAGAAACTGTGGTACTCCGCTGCTGCCTTCAACCCCACTTTCTCATCCTTAAGGAACAGTTCGGGCGGCTACAACGGATATGCTAATGCCAGCCAAGTGAACCACCCGCTCTCTCTGCTCGACATACGCAAGCATAACGATGCCATGCATTTCAACACACACATGCGCATATCGGCAGACATAGGCTACGGACTGAAGATGCAACTCTACGGTAGCTATAGCTACGACTCCGACGAAGATAGCCATTTCTATCCCACCTATGTAGAGAGCACAGGAAAGATCTATCGTGGTGCAGGCAAGAACAATGTGTGGCTCACCAACCTGCAACTCCTCTACGACAACACATGGGGGGCACACCGCCTCAGTGCTTCGCTCCTCGGTGAGTTGCAAGGACGCCGTTCGACAGGCTTCTACACCACCGTCAACCGCCTTGCCTCCAACGCCTATGGCTACAACAACCTCTCTATCGGCGCTTTGCGGCTGTGGGAAGGTACAGGTAGCTCCTTCGAAGAACAACGCATGGCTTCTATCATGGGCAGGATAAGCTACACCCTGCTCGACAGATACACCCTCACTCTCACCGCCCGCGGTGACGCCTCCTCCGTCGCTGCCTCCGGACATAAATGGGGCTTCTTCCCCTCTGCCGCTTTCAGCTGGAACATGAAGAAAGAACAGTGGCTCAACCAAGTGGACTGGCTCACACGACTCAAGTTGAATATCAGCGGCGGACTGTCAGGCAACATGGGAGGCATCAGCGCATACCAATCGTTAGAGCTGATGGTGCCCACCGGTATCTTCCAAGCCGAAGGTCTGCCCGAGGTGGTCATCGGACTGACACGCAACGCCAACCCCGACCTCACTTGGGAGAAGACGCGGACGGCCAACATTGGGACAGAGATGGCTTTCTTGAACAACCGCATAGTCTTCACCGCCGACTATTACTACTCTTATATCTACGACATGCTCTATAACTACACCATGCCCGTACCGCCCTTCATGTTCGATAAGATGCTCGCTAACTTAGGCAAGATGGAGAACCAAGGAGTGGAGCTGGGCTTAGGTCTGGTTGCTGTACAGACAACCGACTGGGGAGTCAATATAGGACTGCACACCACATGGCAAGCCAACAAACTCATCTCTCTCAACGGCTATTATAAAGGTGAGTACCTCACCGCACCTACCTACACCCCTATAGCCACTCTCAACGGTGCCGGACTGCACGGAGGCAACACCGATGTGGTCTATCAGATACCAGGCTACCCGCTCGGCGTCTTCTACCTGCCGCATAGCACCGGACTGGCTGTCAACGAGAAAGGTGATAAGGTCTATACCATCGAAGACCTCAACAACGACGGAGCTATCAACCTCTCGGATGGAGGCGACCGACGAGTATGCGGACAAGCCACACCCAAAGTGCTGCTCGGAAGCAACATCAGCGTCAGATATAAACAGTTCGACCTCACCATCCAACTCAACGGAGCCTTCGGACATAAGATCTACAACGGCACAGAACTGAGCTACATGAACATGGGTAGCCTGCCTTACTACAACATACTGCAGTCGGCTCCTCAGACCGGCATCAACGACCTCACCGTAACCGACTACTGGCTCGAGAAAGGCGACTATGTCAATATCGACTATATCACTCTCGGATGGTCGCTGCCCTGTCAGCCGCAGTGGAAACTGACAACCTTCCGACTATCTTTCTCCGTCAACAACCTCGCCACCATCACAGGCTACTCCGGACTCACACCTATCATCAACTCTACCGTCATCAACTCCACTCTCGGAGTGGACGACAAACGCTCATACCCCGTCAGCCGCACTTATAGCTTAGCTCTGCAACTGCAGTTCTGATAACACAACCTATCCCGTAGGGATTTTCGTTTAATAACATGAAAAAGTATAATACATATCTCATTAGCATCATCACCATTGCTCTGAGCAGTTGCTCTTTCCTCACCGAAGACCCGCGGTCGGGTCAGACGGCTCAGAACATCATCACCTCTGCCTCCATCCTGCAGAAGCAAGCCGTCCTCTCTTTGTACGAACATCTTGGCAGCAACGAAGACGGACGCGGACTGCAAGGCACCTATCGAGGCGTGTACGACCTACAGACCTTCGCCTCCAACGAAGCTATCATTCCCATACGTGGAGGCGACTGGTTAGACGGCGGATTATGGTTAGACCTCTACTACCACACTTGGCGTTCCGACAACGAGGTGTGTGAGAACGCTTGGCTCTATCTATATGAACTCATCGGACAATGCAACCACTCGCTCTTCCTCATCGATAGTTATCAATCGCTCCTCACACGCGAACAATACCAAGCCTGTTGCGCCGAAGTGAGCGCGGTCAGAGCTTTGGCATACACCTATCTGCTCGATCTCTTTGCGCGAGTGCCCATCATCACCGATGTCAACCAGACCATACACGACATCCGACAGTCTGAGAGGAGCCAAGTCTTCGCTTTCGTATGGGAAGAGCTGCAAGAGGCACTGCCCTACCTTGCCGATGAACGAAGCAATAGTAGAGGCGAGTACTACGGACGCATGACCTACCCCGTTGCCTGCTTCCTGCTGATGAAGCTGGCACTCAACGCCGAGATATGGACCGACGATGACTGGACCGACGACTCCTACCCTGACGGCAAGCTCATCAAACTCCGCTGCGGTGAGCTCACTCTCAACGCTTGGGAAGCAGTCAAACATTATGGCAATGAGTTGCTCACCTCTGCTGCCGACTACGAGCTATGCGAAAGTCAAATCAACTGCTTTGCCGTCTATAACGAAGATGCCAAAGAGAACATCTTCACCATCCCTATGGACCCCGCAGTCTATCGCAACCGCTTCAAAAACCTCTTCCGCAGCCTCCACTACGAACATGCTTCTGCCATAGGCTATGGTGGAGAGAACGGCTCTTGTGCTACCCTTCAGACACTTGATGTGTTTGGTTATGGCATGCGAACACAAGACTGTCGATTCGCCACCACCTTCTTCGCGGGTAAGGTAAGCGTCGATAATTCACCTCTTATACTCTCCGATGGCGACACCTTAGTCTATCATGCGCGCGAGGTCAGACCCGACCTCACCAACAGTCCTTATATAGCCACCGCCGGTGCGCGAATGAAGAAGTATGCCTTCGACCCCGCCGGCATCTTCGACGGTCAACTGAGGAACAGCGATATAGTGCTATTCCGATTAGCTGATGTCTATCTCATGATAGCCGAAGCCAAAGTGAGGAACGGAGAAGACGGACAACAAGAGTTCGAACGAGTAAGACTACGCGAGGCGTTAGCTCTTGCAATGCCCATTGAACAGCGACAAGCCACCCTCGATAACATCTACTACGAACGATGGATAGAGCTCATGTGGGAAGGATGGCACCGACAAGACATGATCCGTTTCTTCCGCTACCTCTCCCCCTTAATCGACGAAACCACTACTACTCCACCCGAAGAGCGCTATCTCACTGTCTTCCCCATACCACAGACAGCACTCCAAACCAACAACAACCTCACCCAAAACAAAGGATACGAATAAGGTGAAGAGTTGAAGAGTTGAAGAGTTGAAGAGTTGAATTCCACCCGCCCCCTCACCCCCTCCCTCCCAAGGGCGGGGGAGACCATGCGGCTGAGAACGCTACCAAGAGCCCTCCGTGTAACCTCCGTGCCCATCCGTGTTCGTTAAAAAAGAGAAACAGTGTAGAAGAAGAGATTCGCGTGATTCGTGAGATTAGTACAGAAAAAAAAGCCATCCGTGCAGAAAGAGAACCCTCCGTGTAACCTCCGTGACAGTCCGTGTTCGTTAAAAAAGAGAAACAGTGTAGAAGAAGAGATTCGTGTGATTCGTGAGATTCGTACAGAAAAAAACAGTGTAGAAGAACATTTGTGTTATTCGTGAGATTAGTACAGGAAAGCTCAAACAGATCTTTGGCAATCTGATATGGGCGGCAGGTATCATGACCATGACCTTCTTGTTGCTCGACATACCACGAGTGCGTACAGGTATAGAGAAAGTGCCATACTGGCCCGTCTATGGCATCAAAATGCTAACACGACAATCAAGTCAAACAACTCGCAAATAACTAAAGCCACACGCAAATAAGCACTCGTAGCTACCAACAAAAGAAAAGGCAACCAATGGTTGCCTTTTCTTCTAAGAAGCTGAAGTGTTGCAAGCAGAATTCAACTCTCAACTATTCAACTTTATTGTATCTCAATCTGTTTAGAACTCTTGCCTTCCACTTTCTTTACCTTAGGCAGAGTTATAGTCAAGATACCGTCTTCAGCTTTGGCGTTGATTGACTCTTCATCAATATCGTCAGGAAGAGAATAGCGCTGTTCGTAGTTGGTGTAAGAGAACTCGCGACGCAGATAGTGAGAATGCTTATCTTCCTCCTTGTGCTCAAACTTGTTCTCTATTGCCACGCAAAGATTATGGTCTTCGTCAATGTTGACGCGGCAATACTCTTTCTTTACACCCGGAGCAGCCAACTCAACAATATAAGCATCTGCAGTCTCTTTTACATTAACCGATGGAGCAGTGGTACTTGCGCTGTTCATAACGTCTGAGTTAAAAAACTCATCAAATACAGTCGGAAACCATCCGTTTCTGCGATACATCATAGGTGTCATAATCTTACCTCCTATTTATTTGTTTAACATTTATTTTTAAAGTTGTTCGAATGCCGATTGGTTAATATCGAAGTTCCTTCATTGAACCTCTCGATATTCATCAGTTCAACTTTCGCTTATACTTAGGCAAGTTCCGTGCCAATGCCAAAACAGCCTTCTTTGATGACAAAATGTCAACAACCAACGCCAAAATGTCCAACTCTTTGACATTTTGACACAACACACAGTCCTCACCACTAACCTAAGTATTCTCTTTGGACTATTAAACTTTTTTTGTACCTTTGCGCTATCAAACAAGACTCATACCATGAACCGGTCACTACTCTCATCTACTCATCTGATTCTTTTGTTGTTAATAGTTCTCACAATGGTCTCATGCCGTCATCCTCAGGTCCATGAGATGAAGGGCTACATGCTCATCACCCAATATCATGGTCCCACCTTAGGTTACTCACCCGAGAGCGGAGTCAACATACTCTATGTCGATGGCAAAGCCTTCAAAGACCTCTCACGCGATAGCACCTTACAGCCTTACGAAGACTGGCGCCTACCGGCTCGGGAACGGGCAGCCGACCTCGCCTCACGACTCACCATAGAAGAGATAGCGGGTCTCATGCTTTATAGCGGACACCAACCCATACCAAACACCGCCACCGGGCACTACGATGGCAAACCGTTTGCCGAAAGTGGTGCCGACCCCGCAGACCTCACCGATGAGCAGAAACATTTTCTGAGCAACGACAACATGCGAGCCGTGCTTGTCACTAAGGTGGAGAGCCCCGCTGTGGCAGCACGATGGAACAACCACGTGCAAGCTTTCGTCGAAGGACTCGGGCACGGCATACCCGCCAACAACTCGTCCGACCCGCGCAACGAAGCAGGGACAGCCGATGAGTTCCTCGCCGGAGCCGGAGGACAGATATCTCTCTGGCCACGACCTATAGGTTTGGCTGCCATCATGGACCCACACTTAGTCGAGACCTTCGGACAGATAGCCTCACGCGAATATAGAGCATTGGGTATAACCACCGCCCTCTCTCCACAAGTCGATATAGCCACCGAGCCGCGCTGGCGACGCGTACTCGGCACCTTCGGCGAAGACCCTAAGCTCGTAACCGACTACGCCCGGGCTTACTGCGACGGCTTTCAGACCAGCCAAGGCAAAGCACATATAGCCGACGGATGGGGATGGCATAGCGTCAACTGCATGGTCAAGCATTGGCCCGGAGGCGGGTCGGAAGAGGCAGGACGAGACGCTCATTACTCCTTCGGCAAATATCAAATCTATCCCGCAGGACTGTTCAACCAACACCTCGAGCCCTTCACTCTCGGTGCTTTCCGACTCAACGGACCCACTCAACAAGCAAGTGCCGTCATGGGCTATTACACCGTCTCTTGGCAGATAGACCCCTCAGGAGACAATGTAGCACAGAACTACAGCCGATATATCATCACCGACCTCTTGCGCCAACGCGAGGAGTACGACGGAGTGGTATGCACCGACTGGGTCGTTACCGGCGACTACCCTGATATCGACCGACACTGGGGCAAGCCGTGGGGAGTAGAAAACCTCACCGTCGCTCAACGACACTTCCGCGCACTACTTGCAGGAGTGGATATGTTTGGAGGCAACCAAGAGAAAGAGCCGGTGTTGGATGCTTATTGTATGTGGGTTGACACTTTCGGCGAGCAGTCTGCCCGACAACGCTTCGAGAAGAGCGCACAGCGACTCCTGCTCAACAGCTTCCGTCTCGGGCTGTTCGAGGACCCCTACACCGACGAGGACGAAGCCGCTCAGATAGTGGGCAACCCCGACTACATGCGCGAAGGCTACGACGCACAACGGCAATCCATCGTCATGATCAAGAACCACAACCACCTACTGCCACTCGACAAGACCACCAAAGTATATATGCCTCAACGGCACTACCCTGCTCGCACAGGGTTCTGGGGCGAGAGATATGAAGCCAAGACCGACTATCCTATCCGACCCGAACTGCTTGCCAACTACTTCACCGTCGTCTCATCACCCGACGAAGCCGATGTGGCTATCGTTGACATTGACGAGCCTCTCGGAGGGTATGGCTACTCGCGAGAAGACCGCGACAAAGGTGGTAATGGATATATGCCTATCAGTCTGCAATATCGCCCATATACTGCTACCACGGCACGCGAAGTGAGTATAGCAGGCGGCGACCCTAAAGAGTCGTCAACCAACCGCTCATACCTCGGCAAGACCGTCAAGACCGACAACGAGTCGGACCTCGACCTCGTTCTGCTCACTAAGCAACAGATGGGCGGCAAACCCGTCATCGTCCTATTGAACCTAACAAGACCCGCTGTCGTCGCTGAGTTCGAGCCCGCAGCAGACGCTATTCTCTGCTGCTTAGGAGTACAGAACAATGCCAAACTGGACATCCTCGCCGGACTGTTCGAGCCTCAAGGACTATTACCCTTCCAAATGCCCAAAGATATGCTCACCGTCGAGACCCAACAAGAAGACCAACCACACGACATGCTACCCTACACCGATACCGACGGCAACACCTACGACTTCTGTTTCGGACTCAACTACAGCGGCATCATCAACGACTCACGAACAGCACGCTATCAACGATAAGAACCAACAATATGCTTAATTTCGAAATTATCTCCGACCGCCAAGAGCGGGTGCTTCGCTATCTCACGGAGCACGACATACCCTTCACCACCTACAACCACCCCGAAGGTAAGACCATCGAGGAAGCCAAACGTTGGTGGCGGGATGATGGCAGCGTGCATTGCAAGAACATCTTCATGCGCAACCACAAAGGTGACCAACACTACCTCATCTGCTTCCCATGCGACGACGACCTCGCCATTCATGACATCGAACATTGGCTCAAGCAAGTGCTGGTCTCGCAAGGACACAAAGCGCCTGGCAAACTCTCTTTTGCCTCGCCTGAGCGCATGATGCGCTACTTAGGTCTGGAGCCGGGCAGCGTCAGTCCGTTCGGACTCATCAACGACCTGGAGCACCATGTCATACTCTTCCTCGACAGCCGACTTCGCGATGCCGACACACTCAGTTTCCACCCTAACGATTGCCGAGGAACAGTAGTCATCAGCCAAGACGCCTTTCAGAAGTATTTGACAAGCGTTGGCAACAAAGTGGAATATATCAACACACAAGAGAGATAAGTAGGCAATTGAGAACATAATATATTTAGTTTCTAAATATTGTAACGACATGAAAACCATTCGTAAAATCTTTCTTAGCATTGCCATCGTTGTCATGGTGGTAGTACTGTGTGCAGTGGCTGTGGGCGCTTATGCTTATCATCTTTTCGGTGACCAAGTGCGGGCGGTGCAGTCGGTGCGCGAGCTCACGCCTGAGCTCTACGAGATGACCTACCGCGGCGACTATGGCATCGATGCCTTCATCGCGCAAGGCGGTGTCAGGACCGACGCTGAGTTGCAGCCTTTCTTGCAGCGTTTTCTCTCGCACGGACTGCTACGGATTGACGCCGCTGCACCCAAGGTGCCGGATGTGGGTTGCAGTACGCTGTGCGCACCGATGGCTGACACAGACGGGTATCTGTTTGGCAGAAACTTCGACTGGGCAAAGAAAGGCAACACCATCATCATACGCACCTATCCGAAGAACGGATACGCCTCTATCTCTACCTCTAACCTCGACTTCCTTGGTATGCCGCTCTCGTTGGAGGGCAAGGATATGATGCAGAAGATGCCGGTCATCGCCGCTATCTATGTAGCGCTTGACGGCATCAACGAGAAGGGACTGATGGTAGCCGATTTGTTTGCGGGCGACAAAGAGAAGACCGCACAAGAGCGCGGTAACCTCTCCGTCACTACCACCACTGCTATCCGTCTGCTGCTTGACCACGCCGCCACAACCAACGAAGCTATTGCGCTGCTTGACTCGTGGGACATGCACTCGTCCATCGACTGGGCACACCATATCGCCATTGCTGATGCCACAGGGCACAGCGTGGTGGTGGAGTGGATTAATAACGAGATGATAGTGACGGAGACACCTGCCGTCACCAACCATTACCTCACACCGCTACGCCCGCATGTGGGTATTGGTCAGACCGAAGCACGCCGCGACACACTATGTGCACGACTTGCCGCACGCCCGCAGATGCGACTTGGCGACATGCGAAAACTTCTTCAGGATGTGGCATTTGAAGAATACACCGGCTGGTCGGTCATCTTCAACACCCAAGACCTCAGTGCCACCTATTATTTTCGCACCAACTTCGATACAGCGTACGTGTATAGCTTGCAATAGCAGATTCTAAAATCTCTCAACTACGCTATTCCACTGAACTGAGCATATCCATAAGTCGAAATATATCACAAAAAACATTCACTTCGGTATGTACATCAGAAGATTTGGCTTTAATGAGCGGAAATGTACCTCGAAAATCACACATTTCCGCACGTATCTCCGAAAATTCGGCACTAATTAGCGGAAATGTATAAGAAAAAACATTAAAAAAACAACATGGCAGACAAACAATGGCATTGGCAAGGGCCCGGTACGGCATGGAAAGGCATCGGCATTTACCATGTGACGCTCGTGATGTCAAGTAGAGAACCGCTGCTCGGCGAACTTGTCATCCCTGATAACGACCCCACACAAGCAAGAGTGGAACTGACGGATTTAGGATTTAAAGTAAAAGCCTGCGTGGATGAGATTCCCAAACGCCATAAGGAAGTAAAAAAAATCAAACTGCGAATGATGCCGGACCATGTGCATGTTATTCTTTATGTCACTCAGTCTATGGAAGTGAGCATCAAGATAGTGGCGCGTGGATTATGGCAAGGAGTAAAGAAAGTAGGTCGAGACTATTCCGCGTCATTCGGAACAACGTCAATTAGCCCGAATAATATTCGGGACAACGAACGTTGCCAAAGTGGGGAGGATATCGTGGACAGGAAGCAGCTTTGTGACCCTTTATTCTCTCAGATGCCTTTCATTCGCCCTATGTCACGACGAAAACAGCTACAGGCAATGATTCGCTATGTAGAGATGAACCCTCAGCGGTTAGCTACCAAACACCTCATGCCCGGTTTCTTTCGCGTTCAGCATAACATCGAAATAGCAGGGCGCGAATATAGCGGTGTGGGCAATATAGCATTGCTGCAAGCTGAGCAATACCGCCCCGTACATGTGCGCCGAACTATGGTAGAGGCAGCAGAACACGGCGAGATACAGCCACTGCGCGACTACATGAACAGCTGTGTGATAGCATCGCGTCATGGTACAGTGATGGTATCGCCGTTTATCTCGCCAAAAGAGAAAGAGGTGATGGCTGTATTACTAAAAGAGAAACTCCCGTTTATCTATCTCGCTGACAATGGTTTTCGAGAATATTACAAGCCGCAGGATAGCCTGTTCGATGCTGTAGCAGAAGGGAGAGTGCTCATTCTTAGTCCTTGGGAACATGATGCCGAAAAGAAACATATCAGCCGTGCCGACTGCGTTGCTCTGAACACCATGGCAGAGGAGATTTGTAAGGGTGAGAGCATGAAAGAATAGAAAAACTCTAAGTAATTCAACTGTAACTTTATTTGCAATGTTGCAGTAAGAATTGTAACTTTGCAAAAAATAAGAAAAACAATATGCAAACAAAAGAAACTGTAACACAAGAAGAGCTAAATCAAAGAATAAGAACTTTGGCGGATTTATTTCTCAAGTTACATCAAATTACACCATTTAATGGTCACGAAGAGAGATACAAGTGGGATGCGGTATATAACTCTAATGCGGATAGCCCTTTAGATACCATCAAAAATTTTGCTCCACCTAAAGCAAATCTTTTCTATAAGTATTCGTATGCCACACTTGCTGAATTAGTCGAATCACGCCCTAACGATCTTTCGGAAGTTATCCACAAACTTTTGGACGAAAGTGTTCCATTAGAAAGTCGTCTTGCACAATTCAAGCAGGATATGAATGCTCTGAAAATCGAAGGCAAGGCTTCTCCTAACGATGAGAGAACGGCTGCGGTCTTCCTAACCTGTCTTAATCCGCAGAAATACACATTTTACATGCACGACACTTTATACCTACCCTTGTGCAAGTGGTTAGGAGTTGACAATGAAAAAGATAAAGCAAAGGCATACCTGCATTATCTTAACCTACTTCAACCTTTATCAGAATTGATAAGAGATGACAAACAACTAAGTTCGATATTTAGTGGGTTATCTCAGGGATATGAAACATCGAATTTGCTAAATGCGCAGACTCTTCTTTGGTGCGTTCATACCGAACTCATTAAAATAACAGGAAATAAGGAAGAACTCAAAAAATTCAGACATTTACTCGAATACTTTGTTGCCCACTTGAATTTTGTGCAAAATGG
Source organism: uncultured Bacteroidales bacterium (assembly GCA_946186735.1). Classification (GTDB taxonomy): domain Bacteria; phylum Bacteroidota; class Bacteroidia; order Bacteroidales; family Paludibacteraceae; genus Colicola. The sequence continues at coordinate 8,515 of CAMHOK010000015.1, read as the reverse complement.
CAAAACAGATAGCTTAGGATATGATGAATATATTAAACCATTAGTAGATAAAAATATCTTCAAATATGGGGGACAAGGGCAACATAGCATGAACATTCAGAAACAAGTTTCCAAATGGGATACTTATAAGAATGGTAGAATGTGTATAAATATCGATTCACGTAACTATGCAAGCAGAGGAACATATATTAATTGGCATAATACAGGTATAAATATAATGGCTGATTGGGACAATAATGCAGTCGCAAAGTTAAAGTTAACAAATTTTTCTGATGACGAAGGATATAGCAAGTGGTCTAAAGCTAATTGTATATATAGCATTGAAGAATTAGGTCTTTATGAAGAAGGAGATGATATAACTCTAAATCTTATTGATTTATTCAATGAATTTAATAATCGCAAAAAAATGTTAGATATGGAAAGACAAAACAATGCTGACAAAGAGAAATATCAGCAATATATCAATCTATTAAAAGCAAACAAAAACCTCATCCTTACCGGAGCACCCGGAACAGGAAAGACTTATATGGCTCACAAAATAGCTGAGGCAATGGGCGCAACAGGCGATTGTGTCAAAATGGTGCAGTTTCATCCCTCGTACGATTATACCGACTTTGTCGAGGGACTAAGGCCAACAGAGAATGAACAAGGACAAGCTACGTTCGAACGAAGAGATGGAGTGTTTAAGGAGTTTTGTAAATTGGCATTGAGAAATCTACAAGAATCAGAAGAAGTGGACGATAATATGAACTATGACATTAGAGATATCATTGACACTTTTGTAGATTCTTTGTTCATTGAAAATGCTGAAAGTGAGATGTTCACGACAGACTCGACAAATACTATCAGCAAAAAGATGACTTTAGAAAAGACAAAAAACGAGTTTTATGTTATCGGGCATGACAAGACAGGCATTATTGTTAGTATTCCGAATAATGCAGTTGTTAAACAGCTGAGAATAAAGAAATCGGATTTAAGCAAGCTGTATCCATACGACAACATAACTACAGTAAAGCAAGTACGAGAATTACTACAACGAAAATTCGGTTATCAAGACGACTCTTATTTGTTAGTGTTGTACAAACGGCTAAAGGAATACACCGCCGCCAACAAACCCATGAAAAAAAGTAAAGTCGAACGGAGAGATTATGTCTTTATTATCGACGAAATCAACCGTGGTGAGATAAGCAAGATATTTGGTGAGTTATTTTTCTCAATCGACCCTGGATATCGAGGCAAGAAAGGGCAAGTTTGCACGCAATATCAGAACCTAATAACCGACGATGATGACGAGTTCAAGGGTGGTTTTTTCATCCCAGAAAACGTCTTTATCATCGGAACAATGAATGATATCGATCGCTCGGTTGAGAGTATGGATTTCGCTATGCGCCGCAGGTTTGCGTGGAAAGAAGTGAAGGTTACGGACACACAGGATGATATACTAAAAGATGTACCAAATGCTGAGTTGGTTAAAAAAGTCATGGATGCTATAAATGCAAAGATAGTAGATGATAAGGATTTGGGGACTGCTTACCAGATAGGTGCCGCATACTTTAAGAATGTGAATAATTATAATGGAGATTTGCAAAAGCTATGGGATTACCATATAGAAGGCTTGCTTAGAGAATATCTGCGCGGTAATACAGAAATAGAAAACATGATGAAAGAACTAAAAGAAACTTATTTCAATGCAGCCAACGAACCCGATACCACTCTGGGATAATTTCCCACATAAGATAACTAAATTATCTTTGGATGAAGCACAACTAAATAATGTGCGTCATTTGGCTTCGTGTCCCATTGCTGAGTTGATAAAAAAGTGTGACTCCAATCTGCTTATTTTCCCACAAGATATTAATCAATGTAAGGATTCCATAGGAAGTAGCCGCATAATTAGAATTGATGAATCTACCATTTACACCGGCAACATAATGGGTTTTGTCGGATATAAAAATACGCGCTTGCGTATCTATTCTCGATTTGCACAAGCAGATAATCATGATTTCTTCATACACTATCTGTTACAGAAAGTGTTTGCTGTCAACTTGTTCGACCTCAAATATACGTCTAATCGCGACAGTATCTTCGATTTTCTAATCTATCTGTTTCCTGCTTTTCTCAAACGAGCAATGAGTCAAGGTCTATATCGCGAATATCAGACAAAGAACTATAACGATAGTAATGTACGAGGGCGAATAGACATCAGCAGACATATCCGGCAGAACATACCTTTTACTGGCAAAATAGCGTATTCTTCGCGCGAATATACTGCTGATAATGCGGTTACGCAACTTATCCGTCACACCATAGACTATATCTCTCATCATTCTTATTGTGGCAATATCCTGCAAAACGACGAAGAGACCAAACGCAATGTCGCACAAATAATAGCTGCCACTAATAGCACATATAACTATCGCGACCGACAGCGTGTTATCAATCAGAACTTACGAGCAATAAGACACCCATATTTTAGCGAATATAGCAATCTTCAAAAAATATGCATGCAGATATTACGACATGAAGAACTCAAATATGGCACCAAGAACGACGAGATATACGGCATTTTGTTCGATGGAGCATGGTTGTGGGAAGAGTATCTGGCAATTGTACTGAAAGATGTTATGACTCATTACACACAAAAAAATAGTCATTTCCATTTATTCAGAAGGGAAAATAATACAACCTTTCAACAGATTGTTCCAGATTTCTACAACTCAAAATTAAATATAGTTGCAGATGCTAAATACGTCCCTTTACAAGAGCAAGATAAACTAAGCGGCGACCAGGCTTTGTCTATATATTATAAAACTGTCATGTATATGTACCGCTTTAACTGTCCTATCGGTTTTCTAATATATCCCGCATCTAATTTTCAACAAGAAGAGTTGTATATTGAAGGCAAGAAAAACGAGGTTTTATACAAAATCGGACTAAAAATCCCACAGAAAAGTGAAAAATGGAATGTGTTTAGAGAAGAGATGGGCAAAAGCGAAAAAAATATTTTGACTTTTATTAAGGAACTAAAGTTTCCTATATAAAGAGAGCACATATTCATTGTTGGGTAATTTTGGAATAAATTTTGGTAATTGTTGACGAAAACAAATAATACTATGGAATCATATTACGATAGACAACAACGACTTGTCTCTGTCTTCGAAGACACGCAAAGACGGATTGCTGAAAGCAGTGAGTTGCAAGCGGCACAACTCTACTCTATTGAACATCAGCAACTCATCCTTGAGTCAGAGGAATATGCTTCGCCACTTCCGGCTTATGAGAGTGAGGCGCAGGTCTTGGTTACGCGCAACCGCTCTTTTGAGGCTGCAGCACATCACCTCGGACAACGGGTGTGCGTGCTGAATTTTGCATCGGCTGCCAACCCGGGTGGCGGTGTTCAGCATGGCGCATCGGCACAAGAGGAGTGTCTGTGCCGCTGTTCTACTCTCTATAACTGTCTGAACACCCGCGCGATGTGGGACGGCTTCTACTATCCTCACCGTCAGTCCGCCAATCCTCTACATAACGATGACATCATCTTCACACCCGGTGTGCAGGTGCTTAAAGATGACGACTATAACATGTTGTCGCAGCCTTTTGCTGTGGACGTGATCACATGTGCCGCACCTAATCTTAGGGACGAACCTTCAAACAAATACAACACCGGTGATGGCAACCGATGTGCTACCCTTTCAGATGATGCGTTGCTTGCCTTGCACGAGCTGCGGGCGAGACGTATCATGGCAGTAGCTGCACAGAACAAAGCTGAGGTACTCATCCTTGGTGCTTTCGGTTGCGGTGCATTCTGTAACGACCCGAAAGTGGTAGCGCAAGCATACAAAAATGTGCTGCCGGAATTTATTCACCACTTCTTAACTATCGAGTTTGCCGTCTATTGCAGACCGTATGACGACACCAACTACCGCACTTTCAACCATGTCATAAACAGCTAACAAAAAATCAGTTGGGTACTTCTCTCTCATCACCTCGCCACCATTGGTATGGCTCATTCTCCTTATCGCAGGCGAAAAGAACGATTACAACGATGACAGATATCTCTCTTAGTTTATCATAGGTTACAAGTGGTACATCTGTCCGTGTCCGAGCGCTTATAGATTTCAAAAATCTATAAGGACGCTCGGCTCATTTTTTCATAATTTGCTTCTTTATTTTCCGCAATCATCCTTACGCTCTTGTGCTATTTGAGAAAATCTCGTACTTTTGCACCGTATTTAATAGGGTTATTAAACAAGTCAAATAGCACATGTATCAGTTAGGAATAGATATCGGTAGCACGACGATAAAGATGGTGCTCTCGCTCAGTCAGTCAGCACAACTCCCGATAGTGGTCTCCACCGCTTACGAGCGCCACAATGCGGAGCCCGCAACGGTTGGCAGCAAGATGATAAAGAAGTTGTTAGAAGGACTCAGCGAGTCAGAACAAGTAAGCGTTGCCATCACCGGTTCGGTGGGTATGGGTTATGCCACCCGACTCGGCGTACCTTTCGTTCAAGAGGTCATCGCTGCGGCAGAAGTGGTCAAACAACTCTACCCCGATGTACATACTCTGGTGGATATAGGCGGCGAAGATAGTAAGATGATCTTTTTCGAGCCCGGTCGTGTGCCCGACATGCGCATGAACGGCAACTGCGCCGGTGGCACGGGAGCCTTCATCGACCAGACAGCAACGCTGCTCGGTATCGAGACCAACCAAATCAACAGCCTCGCCGAGAAAGCCAAGAACGTGTACCCTATAGCCTCACGCTGCGGCGTTTTTAGCAAGACTGACATTCAGAACCTCATCTCACGCTCTGTGAGCAAAGAAGATATAGCTGCCTCCATGCTCAATGCCGTCTCTATTCAGGTGGTCAGCGCATTAGCACGAGGTACCGAGATCCTGCCTAAAGTGCTCCTGTGTGGCGGACCTTTCGCATACATACCCGAGCTGCGCAAACATCTGAGGAACGCGATGAACATCAACTCTGACGACATCATAGTGCCTGAGCATAGCCAGTTAGTGCCGGCATTAGGCACCTCTCTGCTCAGCCGAAAAGGACAGCCCGCACTCTTCGACATGGCATCTGTACGACACCTCTTCGACCGGCTCGACGGCGACCATGCACAACTCTCACAATCGCTCCCGCCGCTCTTCGACAGCGAGAACGACTACCAACGCTGGTTAGAAAGCAAATCGAAAGTCAAGCTCACGTCCGTCTCACAGGTAGCCAACGGACGCTATTTCCTTGGAGTGGACAGCGGTAGTACCACTACCAAGATTGTCCTCTTAGATGAGAACGGCAGCCTTGCCTACAAAGATTATAGCTACAATAACGGTAACTCTTACAACGCTTTCCTCAATGCTCTCGAACGCATGCACGAAGCCTTAGGCGACGATGTGGAGATAGTGGCAGGCTGCTCTACCGGTTATGGCGAGCAACTGCTCAAGACCGCTTTCCGTTTAGACTACGGCATCGTGGAGACCATGGCTCACTTCACCGCTGCACGCGCCATGATGCCGGAGGTCTCTTTCGTCTTAGACATTGGCGGACAAGACATGAAAGCTATCTTCGTCGAGAACGGCTCCATCAGACGCATCGAGATCAACGAGGCATGCTCGTCAGGATGCGGTAGCTTCATCATGACCTTTGCCAAGCAGTTGGGTTACGAGGTCAGCGACTTCGCACACCTCGCCACCCTCGCTAAACACCCGTACGACTTAGGTACACGATGCACCGTCTTTATGAACAGCAAAGTCAAACAAGCCATGCGCGAAGGAGCTAAGATCGACGACATAGCTGCCGGATTCAGCTATTCGGTGATAAAAAACTGCCTCTACAAAGTGCTCAAACTGCAGTCGTTCGACCAGTTAGGCGATCATATCATGGTTCAAGGCGGCACCTTCCGCAACCACTCTGTGGTCAGAGCCTTAGAGTTGCTCACCGGCCGTGATGTGCAGTTCAGTCCTATACCCGAGCTGATGGGTGCCTACGGCTGCGCCTTGTATGCACTGAGAAAGAAAGGAGGAAAAGCATGAAACTCAACCAACTACTACAGTCCAACCATTTCGAACAGAAAGATGAGGTCTGTCCGGGTTGCCAGAACCACTGCCAAGTGCAGTGCTACACTTTTGCTAACGGCAACACCTATTTCTCCGGCAACAACTGCGAGCGTGTCTATTCCAACCGACCGGAAGGACTCCGACAAGGCATCAACCTCTTCGACGAGAAATACAAGCTGCTCTTCCATTCAGCCTCCCGTCCTGCCCCCACCGCTCAGAGCCCGCTCACCATCGGTCTCCCGCGAGGACTCGGTATGTACGAGGACTATCCCTTCTGGCACACTTTCTTCTCTTGTTGCGGCATCAAGACCATCCTGAGCGGCACCAGCACCAACCGACTCTACGAGAAAGGTGTGCGCACCATCGTGGCCGACAACATCTGCTTCCCCGCCAAACTGATGCACGGACATGTCATGGACCTTATCAACAAAGGGGTCAACCGTATCTTCTACCCGTGGGTAGTGTATGAGCGCAAAGAAGACCAACAGTCGAAGAACTCGTTCAACTGCCCCATCGTCAGCGGCTACTCCGATGTGCTGCGCAGCTCTATCCGAACAGAAGAGAAATATGGCATACCCTTAGACGCACCCACCATCTCTTTCCGCGACGAAGAACTGCTCAAGCAGTCGTTAGTCGAATATATGCTGACTCTCGGAGTGAGCGAAGACATCACTCTCCATGCCGTTGACCAAGCTCTCGAAGTGCAACAGGAATACTTAGACACTCTTGAGAGACGCAACCTCGAAGTGTTTGAGAAGGCAAAAGAAGAAGGACGTATGGTCATCCTGCTCGCTGCCCGTCCTTATCATATCGACCCACTCATACAACATAAGATTGCCGACGCTATAGCTGCCATGGGTATCGATGTGCTCACAGAGAACATCGCGACTCACGAAGGACAAGGCGTCTATCAACAGATCAATGCTCTCTGCCAATGGGCGTACCCTAACCGTATCTTCAAGGCTGCACATTTTGTGGGCAACAACGACTACAGCCAACTCCACATGGTGCAACTCACCTCCTTCGGTTGCGGACCCGACGCCTTCATCTTAGACGAGGTGAGAGGTATATTAAACCGCTACAACAAGAACCTCACCGTGCTTAAGATCGATGATGTCAACAACATAGGCTCACTCCGACTCCGTATCCGCTCACTCGTAGAGAGCGCCGAACAAACCAACAACTCTCTTAACAACGAAGCGACTCTCAACAGCGAAAGCTCTCTCACTCAGCCCACCGACAAGCCTTGGACCACCAAACCTTTCGAGGCAGAAGACAAAGAGCGCGTCATCCTTGCTCCTTATTTCGCCGAGGGCTACAACGAGTTCCTGCCTACGCTCTTGAAGATGTCAGGCTACAAGCTCGTCACCCTGCCTATGGCCACACAAGCCGATGCCGAGGTAGGACTGAGCATCGCCAACAACGACATCTGCTACCCCGCAACGATAGTCATCGGCTCTATCATGCGCGCTCTACGCTCCGGCAAGTACGACCTCAGTCGGACGGCTGTAGCCATCACACAGACAGGAGGACAATGTCGCGCCAGCAACTACTACTCGCTCATCAAGAACGCCTTAGTAGCAGCAGGCATGAGTCAGGTGCCGGTCATCTCCGTGGCTATCGGACCCGACCAGAAGAACAACCAACCCGGGTTCGAAATACCATGGCTCAAGATGGCAAGACCACTCTTAGAGGCTATCTTCTTCGCTGACGCCCTTGCCAAGCTCTATTATCCTGCCGCACCCCGCGAACGAATAAAAGGCAGAGCACGACAACTCTACGACCATTATCTCCAAGCCGTTCAACCACTCGTCGAACAGCGCAACTACCGAGCCATCAGACGACTCATGAGAGAGGCTGTTGCAGCTTTCTCTGACCTCACCGACACCTCCATACAAGCACCCGTCGTCGGACTTGTAGGAGAGATATATGTCAAATACAACTCGTTCAGCAACAAAGAGGTCGTCAAATGGCTCATTGAGCACGGAGCAGAGATAGTACCACCGGCACTCACCGGTTTCTTCTCCACTTCCATACCTAACGCCTTCATATTCCGAGGACAACATATCCGACGCGACGGACTCAAGCCATGGCAAGCAAAGGCTCTTAATGCCGTCCTTCGCCACTTTGCTCATGTCTATGACCGACTCTGCCGACCCTTCGCTCTCTACCGACCCTTCACCGATATCATGGATGTGTGGAGGGCAAGCAAGAAAGTGATCAACTCGGCTGCCGACTTCGGAGAAGGGTGGTTCTTGCCGGGTGAGATATGCTGCCTGGCTGACGAAGGAGTAAAGAAAGTGGTGTCGCTACAACCTTTCGGATGCATTGCTAACCACATCATCAGCAAAGGTATAGAGCGAAAATACAAAGAACTCTACCCTAACCTCTCGCTGCTCTTCCTCGACTTCGATGCCGGAACAAGCGAAGCCAATGTGGCCAACCGACTACATTTCC
>CAMHOK010000014.1 GCA_946186735.1 uncultured Bacteroidales bacterium | reverse complement strand
CGAATCTCTTTTTCTACACTGCTTCTCTTTCTTAACGAACACGGATGTTCACGGATGTTGCACGGATTTTTTGGGGAGGAGTTCTCAGCCGCATGGTAACTCCCCTCCTTAGATAAGGAGGGGTTAGGGGTGGTTGGACCTATCACCTATCACCTATCACCTTTCACTCTTCAACTTCCCGGCCACCCGCCCCCTCACCCCCTCCCTCCCAATGGCGGGGGAGACCATACGGCGGGAGGGTATTCACTTTTCACCTGTCACTTTTCACCTTTATAATACTTGAGTATCTCTACTTTGAACAGGTAGTTGTACTTGGCTTGCAGATAGTCAGATTGTGCTTTGACATAAGTGTTCTTAGCCTCGTAATACTCGTAGGCGGATGAGCGTCCGGCTTCGAACTTCTGCTCAGCATATCTGAATGCTTCGGCGGCAGAGAGCATCGCTTTCTCAGCCGATCGTTGTTGTGCTTGTGCCGCCAAGGCGTTGTAGTAGGCTTGGTCGATCTGTTTTCTTAGGTTCTGTTTGGTTTGTTCTATCTGCAGTTGTGTGTTGTTGATGTTGATCTTCTGTCGGTTGATGTTGTTGGGTGTCTGCATACGGTCGAAGATAGGAATGTTCAGGTTGAGCGATACTCCTCCTGATAGGTTGTTGCCCAGTTGTGTTCCGAAGTTGGTGTTGTCGGCACCGAAGTTATGGTAGTATCCTGTGCCGAAGTTAGCCCCGGCTGAGAGGGTAGGCGAGTAGGCAGCCTTAGCGTTCTTGAGAGCGCTCTGTTGTGCTGACAGCTGTGCTTGTGCTGCGCGCATCTCGGGTCGGTGAAGCAGTGCTTGCTCGTACACCTCGTCGGCAGAGACGGGCATGTCGGGGTTGAGCAGCTGTTCGGCCTCAAGGGTGTTAGAGACGATGTCGAACTGTTCGTCGAACGCCACGTTCATGGCTTGCGCTAAGTCTAAGAGTGCGAGCAGGTGGTCGTTCTGTGCTTGTATGCGGCTGAGCTCTTCGCTCGCATATTGTGCTCTGAGGGTATAGAGCTCACCTTCTGCCACACGCCCTTCGGCTACGAGCTGTTCTTGTCTGTCCAGTTTGAGGCGGGTGGAGAGGAGCTGTGTGTCTGCCACTAAGAGCAGCTCCTTGCGGAGCAGTGCTTGCAGGAACATGGTTGTTATGTTCATGCGTATGTCGATCTCTGCGGCCTCGGTCTGCGCTTTGCTTGCCTCCATGTTGGCTCGTGCCTCATCGATACGGTACTTCATGCCTAATCCGTCGAAGAGCAGGAGGTTAGCTGATAGACTGAAGGAGGTGTTAGCCATGTTCTGTGCTCGGGTGATGTTGTCCACACCTGTGGCTCTACCGAAAGAGAAGTTCTCGGCAGCATAGCCGCTGACGGAGGGTAGGAGGTTCTGTTTGTTCTGGGTGTAAGTGATGCGTTGCAACTCGTAGTTGTTGCGCTGTTGGCGCACACTGATGTTGTTCTGCAGTGCTGAGTCTTGGCACTGCCGGAGGGTATAGGTGCGAGCGCACACCTCAGAGGGGAGCAAGCACGACAGAAGGATGGCACTCAATAGATATGATCTGAGACTCTTCATGACTATTGTTCTTTATTCTTCATTGTTGGTGTTATGCGGTTGATGATGACAGGCAGGACGGTGTTGCCGTTCACATTGAGCAGTGTGCCGGGCATATCGACGAGAGTGGAGATGACGATGAGCAGTCCGGTTACGGAAGGGTCGGCTCCGAGGGCAGAGCAGATGAACAGCTCTGCCGTACCTGCACCTGTAGGCACAGCTCCCACTATCACCGAGGCTACCACCGAGATACCGATGATGAGCAAAAGTGAGTTGGTGGTATTCAGAGGCTCACCCATGAGCATGATGACGAATGCCACCTTGGTAGCACAGCTCACTATCGATCCTTGTTTATAGAACTGTGTGCCTATTGAGACGATAGCCTCGGCAATGTTACGCGGTGTACCCATGGCCTCGGCTGCTTTGATGTTGGTGGGTATGCAAGCACTGCTTGAGAGGGTAGAGACAGCCATGAGTGAGGGACTGAACATCTCTCGCCAATAGGTAGCAAGACTGACGCCCGACAGCTTGGCACTCAGAGGATTGATGAGCAGGTAGAGGATGAGGGTAAGAACGAGATAGAGTCCTAATACCCGTCCGAACCCCGTGAGGAGCATACTCCCGCTGTTAGCCATCATGTCGGCAAAATAACAACCCAGACCAATGGGTGCTAACACCATCAGGCAGTTCATCATCTCTGTGGTTAGTTGTTGGCAACGCTCCAGAGCGTTGATGATGCTTTGGTTGCCTAAGTGCGAGGCGGCTATGCCTATGAACATCGCAACGACCATCATAGGCAGTATGTGCCGGATGGAGAAGAGCTGGGTGAAGTCGCTCACGGTGAACATACTCACTATCAGGTCGCCCCACGACTGCCGTTCAGCATCGATGACGGCATCGGTGGCTATCTGCTCGTCGAAAGGCGGATAGAGAAGCATTGCTACATAGGTAAGCACAGACAGAAGCAGCGCCATGAGCAAGATCACTATAGCGGTGGAGAGCATCGTTCGTGCTAAAGCCGACTGCCTATTAAGACTGCATACCGCCGAGCTGACGGAGAAGAGTATCATCGGGACGATGATGACGAATAGCAGGTTCATGAAGATCTTACCCACAGGTGCGAGCACAACGGCAGAGGCAGGCACTAACCAGCCAAGCAAACCGCCAATCACTATGCCTGAGAGCATGAGTAAGGACGAACGGTAACTCTTCCAGAAACTTTGCATACTCATCTCACACTAACAGGATTTTGTTTCTGATTGCCTCTGACAAGGTCGCCTTCTTTGAGTCCGTCCACCACTTCGATATTGATACCATCTGACATACCTATGGTGATAGGTTGTGTGGTGACTGTCTGTGCGGTGCTGTCGGTGGCAAGGAGGACATAGGTGGAGTCGGGGGTGATATGTACGGCGGCTTCGGCTATAGCCAGCACATCTTTCTTCGACAAGAGCACTATCTCGGCATTGGCACTATAGCCGTCTCTTACAGCTACGGAGTCGGGTATGCGGGCAGCACCTTTGATCTGGAACATCATGGCACCGTTCGACTCCGTTCCTTTAGGTGCTATATATTCTAAGGTGGCATCGAAGCGTTGGTCGTTGAGAGCACCTATGACCAGCTTCATGGGCATACCTTCTCTGAGTCGTCCCACCTCGGTCTCGTCGATCTTACCCACGAAGAGCATGTCGGTCATGTCGGCAACGGTAGCGATAGTGGTACCTTCGCTGAAAGCACCTACACTCTGCACAGAGTTGCCCACCTTGACGGGTATCTCGAGGATGGTGCCGGAGAGTGAGGAGCGAACGATGGTGTTGCCCGACTCTTTGGCAGCCGCCGTCACACCCTCGGTGACGATAGAGAGGTTGTCTTGGGCCGTCTGCAACTCCTCTTTGGCTTGCATATACTGCAACTTCGACTTGTCGTAGTCTTCCTGAGCTATCACTTTCTTGGAAAAGAGTGCGGAGTCGCGCAAGAAGACCTGTTCTACATTCCTTAGGTTGTACTCGGCAAGCCTTAGTCTGGACTGAGCGTTAGTGAGCGACTGCATGTCGGGCACAACGCGTATCTTGGCAATAGCCTCACCTTTCTTCACACGCTCACCTGCTTCTTTGTAGATCTCAGCTACCAAGCCTTGTATCTGTGCCTTGATGGCCACCTCATCGCGAGGCTCAACCTTGCCAGTTACGATAGTGAACTTCTCTAAGTCCTTGCGCTCAACGCGGACAACATCGTAGCTTACAGGCTGAGGTTGCTGACGCTTCCAAAGGAAAACAAAAGTGGCAACAACACCCACACCTAATAAGATAAGAAAAACCCATCTGAGTACCTTCTTCATAAAATGACGGGGATTAAAAAACGAAACATAAACAAAGCCGTACCTATTACGGCAAAATAGCGTTGCAAAGGTACGATAAATAATTGGTGTGAACAAATTATATAAGCTGGAATAAAAATTTTTACGGCATATTTGTGCAAGTGAAAATAAAGTCTTACCTTTGCCGTCTCTCTTGAAAAACAATAATCATTTGAAAAACAATAATCATTTAATCATATACTATGAACAAACGAAGTCATTTCGTGAGTTGCAGAACAGTTGTTTTGCTTCTCTTTTCATTTCTGTCGGCGTCGCTAATGGCGCAGATTGAAGTGAGTGGTGTAGTCTTGGACCAGACCGGAGAGACGGTTATTGGTGCGAGTGTTATGGAAAAAGGTACTCAGAACGGTACTGTTACCGATTTTGACGGCCGTTTTAATCTTTCTGTGAAGAACGCCAATGCTACATTGGTGGTCAGTTATGTGGGAATGAAGACCGAAGAGTTGGCTCTTGGCGGTCGCACCAATGTCAACATCCGTCTCAGGGACGATAACGAAGTTCTTGAAGAGGTTGTCGTTATCGGTTATGGTACGCAGAAGCGTAAGGATGTGACAACGAGTATCTCTACTGTCTCGACCGAGGACTTAGAGAAAGTGCCTATCACCTCGGCTGCTCAAGCCATGCAAGGTAAGGCTGCCGGTGTTACGGTGCTCAAGCCTAATGGTCAGCCGGGTGCCGACATGGTTATCCGTGTGCGTGGTACCACCTCGATGAACGCAAGCAACGATCCTTTGTATGTGGTTGACGGAGTGCCTATGACCGACATAGGTTTCTTGGCACCCAACGATATCGAGTCGATGCAGATACTCAAGGACGCATCGTCGGCTGCTATCTACGGTTCGCGTGCGGCTAACGGCGTGGTGATGATAACCACCAAAGCCGGCTCGGTCTCGCGTGAGCACCAGAAGATAAGCTTCTCAATGTACGGAGGTTGGACACAAGTGGCAAAAAAGATGCAGGTTCTCAATTTCCAACAATATAAAGAGTACCTCTCCGACCTCGGAAGTACGGTGGTGCTGCCCGACGGACTTAAGGATCAGACCGACTGGTTTGATGAGACCTATCGCAACGGTTCGACACAGAACTACCAACTATCGGTGAGCGGCGGGACACAGAAGATGACCTATTTCCTCTCCGGAGGTTATTCTAATGAGACAGGTATCCTCGGCTACTGGGATAAGACGCAAGACAAGAACGGCAACGAGGTGCTCGACTATAAGAACCCGATGAAGTTCCAGCGTTATAACTTCCGTGCCAGCATCGATGCAGAGGTAACCAAATGGTTCTCGATAGGTGCAAACATTGCTTACTCTTACAACACCAATCAAGGTGCTATCTCTTCGGGTACCGGTTCAAACCGTGGCGGTATGGTGCTCTCAGTCATCAACACACCTACCTATGCTCCTATATGGGACACCACCAATCCGTATTACTACTATACTAATTTCTATGGTGTGAGCAACATCACCTCTCCTCAGGAGAACATAGCTCGCTATGCCAATCAGAAGACCACTACTCATCGTCTGTTGGCAACGGCAAAGGGCGTCATCACTTTCATGCCGGAGCTGAAGCTCACGAGTACCATCACCGAGGACTATCGTCATATCCATTATTTCCGTTTCCTTGACCCGAAGAAGACCTCTTGGGGAAGGAACCAATATGGTGAGGCCGACGACACCAACGGTACCGACCAGGTGCTCATCTGGGACAATGTGCTCTCTTTCGACAAGCAGATAGGCAAGAACCAAATAGGTGCTATGGCAGGTTCGTCATGGACTCAGAGCCGTTACGACTGGGCAGGCATCTATGGTAACCATTTCGCTGATGGTACTATCCAGACTCTTAACGCAGCCAACAAGATCGACCCGGGTTCGACCCGTACCACCGCCAGTGCATGGGCAATAATGTCGGCTTTTGCACGACTCAGCTACAACTACGACAGTCGTTACCTCATCTCTGCCAACTTCCGTGCCGACGGTTCGTCGAAGTTAGCACCGGGTCATCGTTGGGGCTTCTTCCCCTCGGTGAGTGCCGCTTGGCGTATATCGGGCGAGAAGTTCATGGAGCCTGCTACATGGATCGACGACTTGAAGATCCGTGGTGGTTGGGGTCAGACAGGTAACCAAGCCGGTCTGGGCGACTATGCTTATCTCGAGCGCTACAACATCAACCGTCAGAACTGGTGGGAGACGGGCAAAGAGAATGCCGTTCCTACCTACAGTCAGTCGTCGTTGCGTGCTACCGACCTCACCTGGGAGACAACCTCGCAGACCAATGTGGGCTTCGACTGGACTATGCTGCGCAGTCGCCTCACACTGAACTTCGACTGGTACTATAAGAAGACCACCAACATGCTCATGTGGGTGTCGCTGCCTGCCGGCTCGGCTGCAGTGAACAGCATACAGCGCAACGAAGGCTCGATGGAGAACACGGGTGTGGAACTGACTATCTCCTCGCATAACTTCGTTCGTAAGAACTTCAAATGGGATACCGACTTCAATATCTCTCACAACCGCAACCGTCTGCTCTCGCTCTCTACCAGCCAGGTCTATTACGATGCTAAGGTGACGGACGTGCTTGCCGACTACTGCGTGCGCAACACTCCGGGTATGCCTTTAGGTAGCTTCTACGGATATAAGACAGGTGGTGTTGACCCCGAGACCGGTCAGATCATCTATCTCGACACCAACGGAGACGGCGAGGTAACAGCCTCCGACCGTACTTACATAGGCGACCCGAACCCTAAGTTCACTTTCGGTATGACCAACACCTTCCGTTTCTATGGCGTGAGCATATCGTTCATGCTGCAAGGCTCGTATGGCAACGATATCTTCAACGCCTCGCGTATAGAGACCGAAGGTATGTATGACGCCAAGAACCAGTCTATCCGCGTGCTCGACCGCTGGCGCCGTCCGGGTATGCAGACCACTATACCTAAAGCAGGATGGGACATGCGAGTGAGCGACTACTTCATCGAAGACGGTTCGTACATACGACTCAAAGACTTGACCATCGCCTACGAGTTCAGTGGCGAGTGGATGAAGAAGATAGGTATGACCAAACTGCAACCTTACTTCACCGCACAGAACTTGCTCACACTCACACGCTACATGGGTATGGACCCCGAGGTTAACCAATATGGCAACTCAGGTACCGTTCAAGGACTGGACTATGGTACCTATCCGCAGACACGCTCCTTCGTTCTGGGCTTGAATGTTGAGTTCTGATGCCGTTGAGCGAAGAGATAAAGATTATTATTTGATTATTAGTGTAAAACAAAATCAAGATATTATGAAAAAATATAGTTTTATATTGCTCGTTGTTGTCATGTTCTTCTCGGCGTGCGATTTGAACATAGCTCCCATCTCTGACCAATCGGAGTTGAACTTATCAACTAACGACACTTCAGATACTCGAATCAAATATAAGGATCGTGCTTCTATCCAAGCTGTATATGAGAACCTTTACACCGTTATGCGTGACCGTCAGGAGCATTGGTATCTCGACTATCTGCTTTTTGGCGAGAGTCGTACTGACAATGCGTACGCCGGCACGACAGGTGCAGAGGTCGTTCCCGTTGAGACTAACGCACTTGATGCCTCCAACCCCGACATCGCCCGCGACTGGGACCGCTACTTAGAGGATATAGCCAAGGCCAATGTGGTGATATCTAATATCGACTCCGTTCCCGATCCTGCTTTCGCTGAGGCAGAGCGTCGTCAGTGGAAAGCCGAAGCACTCATCTTCCGCTCGATGATGATCTTCGACCTTGCTCACTGGTTCGGCAATATACCTCTCAACCTTCAAGAAGCACCCGACATCACTTCAGAGAATATCGAGCAGGTGTATAACCTCTATTTCCCTGCCACCAAGACTCAAGACGAGGCCTACAACCAAGTGATTGAAGACCTCAAGGCAGCTCTGCCTTACGCTCCCAAGCTCAATCCCGCAGACAAGACCCGTCTCTCTACAGCCCTTGCCAACACCTTGCTGGCTAAGGTGTATGCCGAGAAAGGTGAGTGGGACGAGGTTATCAAATACTGCGATGATGTGTTTGCTGAGGGCATATCGTTAGAGCCAAACTATGCCGACCTGTTCGGATATAACGAAGATACCAAAGATGCCGTTCTGCGCAACTCGCGTGAGTCGATCCTGGAGATGCAATACTTCACCGGCTCGGGCAGTTGGGTTACATGGATGTTCGGACGCGACCTTGCCAACTACGAAGAGAGCTTCACTTGGGCCAAATGGATCACTCCCTCGCGCGACCTCATCGCTGCTTTCGAGAGAGAGAACGATGTTGTTCGTATGAACCAGACCATCGTTTGGAGAGAGTGCTCATGGTCGAACTACTACCCTGCCAACAACTACCCTTTCATGTATAAGTGTCGTTCGGCTTACAACAGCATCATCAAGTATCGTGGTGCCGACCTTATCCTTCTGAAGGCCGAAGCGCTGGCTCACAAAGGTCAGTTGGCAGATGCGGTAGCCTTGGTCAATCAGATCCGTCAGCGTGTTCAGTTGCCTGAACTGAGTGCTTCGAAGACAGGCTCAGAGCAAGCCGTGTTAGACGCTATCTTCAACGAGCGCCGACTGGAGCTGGCTCTTGAGGGACAGCGACTGTTCGACCTCGTGCGCTTCGGTAAGCTCTTGGAGGTGATGAACACTATCAACCAACGCGACGAAGGGCGTCTGCCTCAGGCACGACCTTTCGTTGAGGCTCACCGACTCATGCCTATACCGCAGACCGCCCTCGACCAGAACCCTAACCTCGTTCAGAACGAAGGATATTAATGCATACAACAACGATTAAATATATTGTGCTATGAAGACAATAAAAAATACCGTCCTTTGGTTAGCCGCCTTTATGCTGGTGGCATGCCAACCTCGCGAGTTCCGCACCGTCTATCCTGAAGAGACACCTCAGGTGAGCGGTAGCATCGCTCAGACCGAAGTGCTCTATGGCACCGATTCGCTTGATGTGAGTGTGAGCGTGAGTGCACAAAAGACACCTCTCTCCACCCTCACTATCACCGTTACATGCGGTGAGCAAGAGACCACCAAGAAAATAGCCCAACAGGTGGTACGCACCAAAGATTATCAGTTCAGCGGACAGTTCCGTTATGCTATTCCTTTCGCTGCAGGTATGGGCGAGGGTGCTCCTATCAAGGTGTTCCTCACTGCCGAGAATGTAGAAGGCAACAAAGCCGAGGCTGTGCTCACCGGTTGCATAGGCCATCGTCCTGCTGTCAACACCCTGTTCATCATGCCACCTACTATCGATTATACAGCTATAGGTAAGGGACGCGAGATGAAGAAAGATGGTGAGGTGTTTGCTCTCTATGACCTGGGCTATCCCAAACATGTTGAGTTCCTCTTGGCAACGGTAGGTACTAAGTTCGGACGCGTTGATTGGAACAAACCCGTCTTCGGAATGGTTGAAGGTGAGATAAGTCTGATAACCAAAGATATGTTCGATGCCGGCGTGGCTACCTCTATCTCTATCAGTGATGATGAGAAAGAGTCGATAGACACTATCATCTTCAACCCCATCACTTTCGAGTTGACCTACGGCGGCAAGGTGGCTATGCCTGTTGATAATATAGATATCAACAACGACCTCGAAGAGGCTCCTAAGTATATCTCATCCGCATCGGTGGCAAAGAAATATCGTGGTGCCAAGATCTACCTTGCCAAAGATTCTCAGGTGGAGATCATTGGTGCTCAGAATGTGGCTGATGCTTATAACCTCGACTACATGGAATACATCTCAGGCAATACCGTTAAGTTCCTTGGTGAGACAGGCATGTATTATGTCTCCTACAGGGTTGAGTCCGACTACCTCGTTGTAGAGCCTCTCTACGAGCTTGAGGCTCCGGAGGTGATGTATGTATGCGGTGTCGGTCTGGGTCATCCTTGCAAGACTCCTGCTGCCACCTCAGGTTGGGGCTTCGACTCGCCCGACCAGAACTTCGTGGGTAGGACCATTGCACCTAAGGTTTATCAGTTCACCCTCTATATGCTCAATGGCGAGAACGCCGACTACGACGATTATGGTTCGCTCAACTTCAAGTTCTTCCACCAGCATGGTTGGGGCGGCGAAGAGTCGGGTGCAAACTATCAGCAGATAGGCCTTAATATCTACGGCTCGGCAGGTATAACCAAGAAAGATGGTTCGACCGGCAATGAGAACGGCAACTGGATAGCTACCAAAGATGCTATCGAAGGAGTCTATCGTATCACTCTCGACCAGAACAACATGACCACCACTTATGAGAAGATAAGATAGGAAGGCATTGAATGTTGAACAACGAAACTTAATCATTATGAATACCTTTAAGATATTATCAATGATGCTGATTGCTGCCGCAACCATGAGTTGCGGTGACAATCGGCCGGGTGGCGGTGATAACCCCGGTGGTGAGACCAAGACCTCAGATGTGCAGACCTATGTGACCACCGGCGACAACACCATGCATTTTGATCTGGTAGGACGCGACTTTCAAGAAGGCACCAACATGAACTTCGAGACCACTATCTACCTCAAGCCCCAGACTCAGTATCAGGAGTTCGATGGTTTTGGTGTGGCTCTCAACGGTTCGGCTTGCTATAACCTGATGAAGATGACGAAAGAGAACCGCGAGAAACTGCTTCGCGAGACTTTCGACCCGAACACCGGTATGGGCTATTCTTATACGCGCATATCTATCGGTGCGAGCGACTTCTCGCTGTCGGACTACACCTGCTGCGACCAGCCTGGTATAGAGAACTTCGCTCTCACCTCCGAAGAGACCACATACATCATTCCCATCCTCAAAGAGGTGCTGGCTATCAACCCTCAACTCAAGGTGATGGGCTCGCCTTGGACCTGTCCCAGATGGATGAAAGTGAACGACCTGAGCACCAAGAGCGCCTACAACAGCTGGAAAGGCGGTCAACTCAACCCCGACTACTATCAAGACTATGCCACCTATTTTGTTAAGTGGATCAAAGCTTTCGAGGCAGAGGGCATACACATCGAGTCGGTAACGGTGCAGAACGAACCTCTCAACCGAGGCAACTCGGCTTCGCTGTTCATGGGCTGGCAAGAGTGTCGCGACTTTGTCAAGACCGCTCTCGGACCCGCTTTCGAGACAGCAGGACTGACAACCAAGATACTCGTCTTCGACCACAACTACAACTACGACAACCTCTCCGACCAACAGCAATACCCGCTGAAGATCTACGGCGATGCTCTGGCAGCAAAGTATATCGATGGTGCAGCTTATCACAACTACGGTGGCTCGCCTACCGAACTGGATAATATCCATAAGCAGGCTCCTGACAAGAACCTCTACTTCACAGAGCACTCTATCGGTACTTGGAACTATCAGAACTTCCAAGATGCTCTGATGAACGACATGCGCGATGTGGGTATGGCTACCATCACCCGCTGGTGTAAGTCGGTGATAGTATGGAACTACATGCTCGACCAAGAGCGCGGACCTTATCGTCCCGGAGGCTGCGGCACTTGCTACGGACTGGTGGAGATCAACAACCGCGACTACACCACACTCAATCGTCGTGCTACCTATTTCGTCATCGGGCATCTTGCCAAAGCCCTCAAACCCGGCTCAAAACGTATAGATGTGAAAGGTTATTCCACTAACCTCAATATAGCAGCTGCTGAGAACCCTGACGGTACCTACGGACTCGTCCTGCAGAACATGAACGACCAAGGCATCACTATCACCGTGGACGATGGCACTCACCATTTCGATGTGGTGATGCCCGCCAAGTCAATCACCTCGTGCGTGTGGAAGAAAGATTAGACCAAAGACTTTCTGTGAACACTGCGATGTAAGAAAGAAGTTGTCGTCAAATAATCAATGATCATGAAATCGTTAAGATATATCGTTTTGCTGCTTGTTGCCGTGTTGGCTATAGCCTGCGGTAAGGGTCCTTCGGGTCAACTGCTTGATGTGGTGCCTACGGGTAAGGGTAGTGATGCCAAGATAACCCTGTGGGTTGACGGTAAGAAGATCTTCACAACCGACGGCTATATCGGTCGTGCCGGAGTGGGCAAGACTCGTGAGGGCGACATGAAGACCCCTCTTGACACCATGCATATCCTCGGCGCTTTCGGCATCAAGCCCAACCCGGGAACGAGCATGCCTTATATCGACATCACGCCCACTATCTTCGCTTGCGGTGATGAGGAGTATTACAACCAAGTGATTGACACCGCTCTGGTTCATCATCACAACTGCAGCGGAGAAGAGATGTATCGTTATCAGCCTCATTACAACTATGGTCTCATCACCGACTACAACCGCGACTGTGTCTATGGCAAGGGTGCGGCTATCTTCGTTCATTGCAAGGGTCCTAACCCCTATACCGCCGGATGTATATCGATGGACGAGAAGCGTATGATTGATGTGCTCCGTCACTGTGACACCACCCTCCGTGTGTTCGTTCATCCCATGCCTGCCAAAGAGCTAAGAGAAGGACCGTCGGTTGCTTTCTTCGGCTCGTCGGTATGTCGAGGTGTGGGAGCCGACTCGCTCAGAGGTTATGCATGGCAGGTACAGAAGCATATACTCACAACCGACAGCCTCTGCTTCCCTTCGGTAAACATCTCGGTGGACGGCAACAACACTTACGACCTGTTAGCGCGTTTCAACAACGATGTGCTCACCACTAACGCTAAGTATGTCGTTTTTGGTGTGTCGTTGGGCAACGAGGGTTTGCACGAGCATGGTGAGGCTGCATTGCTCTCTTATCGCGAGAACATGCAGCGACTCATAAGTATGGTCTCAGAGGCGGGACGCGTACCCGTGGTCTGCAACAACTACGGTCGTGCCGACTTCAACCCGGTCGATTATCAAGACCTCATTGAGGTCAACATGGAGGTGCAGCAGTGGGAGGTGCCTACCATCAATATAGGTGGTGTGGTTGACGACGGTGCCGGCCATTGGGCCAAAGACTATTGGGACGGTGAGGATACCTACCACCCCAACACCGCCGGTCACACCGAGATGTTCACTGCTTTCCCGCCTTCGCTCTTCCAAGCCTTGGAGCAAGGCAAGCCTCTGCCTGAGCGCAAGCCGGTGAGTAGTGACATGCTCAGCGAGCAACGCCAAACAGTGGAGTTCACTGCCGAAGGTGTGCTGCACTCTTTCACCCTCAGTTATGCCAAGCACGATACCACAGTGACCACCGTCTATTCGTTCGCGCGACAGACAATATGGAAATACATGAACGGTGAGTTGATAGAAGAAGAGACGCATGTGGGGCAACAACCCAACGACTTCCGCATCGAAGGCGTGGGACTGCACGACCTGTTCTTCTACCGCGCCCCGCTCAACGCCAAAGAAGTCAAGGCTCTTGCCACGGGAAGCATGCTCCGCTCGTCCCTTGAGATATATGCTCCGCTCGTGGGCGAGAACGCCGAAGAAAATTTGGCACAAAGTTTGAACAAGATAAAGTTGAGGACAGAGTAGAGTCATTCTGTCAGTGTCCTTAAGCTTGCAATCAAAAGATTGAACAATCAAATAAACAATTAACAATCATTTATTAACCAATCAAAAACACAAAAGAGTATGAAGAAATTTTTCTCTCTCGTAGCAGCTATGGCAATGTGCTTTGCTGCTTATGCCACCGACTATTATATGGCCGGTGAAGCAGTGGGATGGAATCCTACTGCCGCTCAGTTTGTTGACGTAGATGGCGTTCTCACCCTTGAGGTAGCCGATTTCTATGGCGATTTCAAGATCACTGAAGGTGCTTGGCATCCTCAGTATGGTGCTGCTGTTGGTGTAACCACCGACTCCATCAAGTTAAACACCCCTTATGTCCTCACCAAGTGTGATGACTCAGAAGGTGAAAAAGACATCGAGAATGTGCACACCGCACTTCCTCAGGACTATCGCTACAAAGACGCTAAGTTCACTTTGACAGTAGGTGAAGGTGGCGTTCTCACTCTCACCCTTGTAGCCGGTACTCCTTACGACCACTCTGTTGTTCCTGCTACCTATCAGATAGTAGGTGCTTTCAACGGATGGAATGCAGGCGAAGCTCCTTCCTTCGTTGACGTTAACGGTGTGCTGACCGTTACCGTACCCGACCTGAGCGGTACTTTCAAGATCATCCAAGACAATGCTTGGACCAACCAGTGGGCTACCAACTGGGAGAACGGCGGAGGTCTGGAGTTAGGCAAGCCTTATAATCTGGGTGCCAAGGGCGACCAAGAGCCGAAAAACCTCGCTTTTGCTAATCCTTTCGCAGGTTATAAGAATGCAGTCCTCACCCTCGTTCCCGGTGAGACCTTCGTCCTCACTCTCGTTTCAGGTGAGTTCTATGCAGTTGAGAACGACTGGTTCTTGCCCGGCGAGAAGCTTGGTTGGACTTGTGGAGATGCTCAGAAGTTCTCACCCGTTGAGGGTCAAGAGAACACCTTCGAGTTCCTTGCTGCTGAGTTCTCAGGCGAGTTTAAGGTCGTTTATGGTAACTGGGCTGTTGAGTTCGGTGCTAATGTAGAAGGCGACACCTGGGAGATCAACAAAGAGTATGTGATGACCTATCCTTGCGCAGGCAACCTCAAACCGGCAAGCACAGATGTTTACACCGATGTAACCATCACTATCGTGGCTGACTATGAGAAGCAACAAGTTAAGCTGCTTCTCTCGAAAGAAGATGGCTCAGGCGTTGACAATATCATGGCCGACAAGAAAGTGTTCAAGACCATCGAGAACGGTCAGATAGTTATCTACAAGAACGGCACGAAGTACAATGTACTCGGCTCGGTTGTAGAGTAATACTTTAAATTGGCACGGAGGGATTGGGTTCCCTCCGTGTTTCTTTTTTTTATAACCATCTTAATTCTCTTCTACTATGTCAAACCGATTATTTCTTGTTTTCTTTTCTCTTTGTTTCTTTGTTTCTTCTCTTTCTTTGTCGGCTCAGGTCTATCTTGATGCCGATGCCGACCTTGAGGCTCGCATAGAAGACGCGTTGTCGCGTATGACCCTGAGAGAGAAGGTTGACATGCTGCATGCACAGTCGAAGTTCTCCTCTCCCGGTGTGGCTCGTTTAGGTATAGCGGGTATATGGTGTACCGATGGTCCTCACGGTATCCGTCCGGAGGTGATGTGGGACGAGTGGAACCAAGCAGGCTGGACCAACGACTCGTGCACCGCTTTCCCGGCACTCACCTGTCTGGCTGCCACATGGAACACCGACCTTGCTCATGCCTATGGCGTGGCTTTGGGCGAAGAGGCAGTGTATAGGAACAAGAGCGTTGTGCTCGGACCCGGAGTGAATATCTATCGTACACCGCTCAACGGGCGTAACTTCGAGTATATGGGTGAAGACCCGTACTTGTCGGCAACGATGGTCGTTCCTTATATCAAAGGTCTGCAGTCGAAAGGTGTGGCTGCCTGCGTCAAGCATTATGCTCTCAATAATCAAGAAGTTAATCGTCATGGCTACGATGTAGAGGTCTCCGACCGTGCTCTGTATGAGATCTACCTGCCTGCGTTCAAGGCAGCAGTGATGGAAGGTAAGGCATGGTCAATCATGGGTGCTTACAACCTGTATAAAGGTCAGCATGCCTGCCACAACCAATACCTCCTTCGCGATATCCTGCGGGGAGAGTGGGGTTTTGATGGTGCCGTCATCTCTGACTGGGGTGGGACGCACAACACCGACGAGGCAGTCATGAACGGACTGGACTTAGAGTATGGCACATGGACCAATGGCACCACCACCAACAACCGTGAGTACGACAACTATTTCCTTGCCGACCCTCTGCTCAAGGGAATAGCAGAAGGCAGATATACCGAGCAGCAGGTGGATGAGAAAGTGAGGAATGTGCTGCGTCTTATCTTCCGCACCTCGATGAACAAGAACCGCGGTTTCGGGTCGATGGTGTCGGAGTCGCATGTACGAACAGCTCGCGAAGTAGCAGCCGAGGGTGTGGTGCTGCTCAAGAACGAGGGCGCGCTCTTGCCTATCAGCCCCAAGGACCAACACATACTCGTGGTGGGCGAGAACGCTATCAAGATGATGACCGTCGGTGGCGGGTCGTCGCAACTGAAAGTGAAGTATGAGGTGTCGCCCTTGCAAGGTATAGAGAACAAAGCACAGGAGAAAGGCGGTTTTGAGGTGATGTATGAGCGCGGCTATACCAGCGGAGAGAAGATTATTCAAGACAACCTCGATTTTGGCGAGAAGCTTGATGACCCGCGCACTGCGGCTCAGATGGTCAGTGATGCTGTCAAGGCTGCCAAGCAGGCAGATATAGTCATCTTCGTGGGCGGTCTGAACAAAAAGCCTCATCAAGACTGTGAGGACTCCGACCGTGAGTCCTACAACCTGCCTTACGGACAAGATGAGCTTATCAAGGCTCTGGCGGAGGCTAACAAGCGTCTGGTGGTGGTCAATGTGTCGGGTAATGCAGTGGCCATGCCGTGGGTAGATAAAGTGCCGGCTATCGTCCAGACATGGTACAGCGGAACAGAAGGCGGCAACGGTCTGGCAGATGTGCTCTTCGGCGATGTTAACGCGTGCGGCAAACTGCCGTTCTCGTTCATGAAGACTCTCAAAGACTATCCTGCTCATCAGTATGGTGAGGAAGCTTACCCGGGAGTGGGGAGCCGATTAGTATATAAAGAAGATATCTTCGTCGGCTATCGCTATGCCGATAAGGTCAACAACAAAACCACACTCTTTCCCTTCGGTCATGGCCTGAGTTATACCACTTTCGATTATGGCACAGCTCAGATCACCAACCCTTATCGTGCAGAGCAGAAGCCTGTGCGCACCACAGCCAGACGCATGCGCAAGAAAGGTACGCCTCAGATGAAACGCAACGAGAGTCTGTTCATCACCATACCTATCACCAACACAGGCTATAGAGATGGTAAAGAGGTGGTGCAGTTGTATATCGCCGATAAGAAATCGTCGTTGCCTCGTCCGGTGAAAGAGCTCAAGGCGTTCCAAAAAGTGATGATCAAAGCGGGCGAGACGAAGAATGTTACTTTCGCCATCACCGATGATATGCTCCGCTTCTTCGACCCAGACAAGCACGAGTGGGTATCAGAAATCGGTGACTTCGAAGCCATCATAGGCTCCTCAGCCACCGATCAGAGAAAAGTAGTTAAGTTCCAACTGCAAGACTAATCTAACAGCGCAGCGGTCTAACAGCGTAGCGATCTAACAGCGTAGCGGTCTAACTTCTACATAGCTAATATCTGCAGAGCATGAACCTTGTCTTGATGGACATCTTTGTGCTCTGCTATTGCTTTAGATAGTGGTACATACACTATCTCATCGTTCTTGATGCCGACCATGATGCATCGTTGCTCTTCTAAGAGTGCTTGTATGGCAGCCACGCCGAGTCGCGATGCTAAGATACGGTCGGCAGCAGTAGGACTGCCTCCTCGTTGCAGGTGCCCCAGTATGCTCACGCGTACATCATACTCGGGGTGCAGTTGTTGCAGCTTGGCAGCTAAGGCTTCGGCACCGCCGGTCTCAGGGCTCTCGCTCACCACCACGATACTCGAGTTCTTAGATTTGCGGAAGCCGTTACCGATGAAGCTGACGAGCTGCTCTTCTTGTGTCCTGCGCTCAGGAATGATAGCTGCTTCGGCTCCGGCAGCTATGGCAGAGTTGAGAGCAAGGAAGCCCGCGTCGCGACCCATCACCTCGATGAAGAAGACGCGCTCATGCGACGAGGCGGTATCTTTGATCTTGTCGATACAGTCCATGATGGTGTTCATGGCGGTGTCGTAACCGATGGTCATGTCGGTGCCCCAGAGGTCGTTGTCGATAGTGCCCGGGATACCGATAACCGGCACATTATACTCCTGCGACAGAGCCCTCGCTCCCGCAAAAGTGCCGTTGCCGCCGATAGCCACAATAGCATCTATCTCCTCGCGTTGGATAGTGGCATAAGCCTGATCGCGACCCTCTTTGGTCATGAACTCTTTCGATCGTGCCGTCTTCAAGATAGTGCCACCACGCTGGATGATGTTGCTCACATCTTGGGTGGTGAACTCCTTCACCTCGCCTAAGATGAGTCCTTTATAGCCGCGATAGATAGCTTTCACGCGGATGTTGTTGAAGATGGCAGCACGAGTGACGGCTCTGACGGCTGCGTTCATGCCGGGTGCATCACCGCCTGAGGTGAGCACACCGATAGTCTTGATCTTATATTCCATAGTGTTAAGAATTTATTGTTCTGTTTGTTCTAATCGTTCGGCACACTGTTGCATGAGCCAGAGCGGTGTGGAGGTGGCGCCGCATATACCTATCCTCAGTCCTCTGCACGAGGCTATATAGTCGTCGGTGAGGTCGTCGGCGCTCTCGATGAACAGTGTGTCAGGATTGACCTCCTTGCAATGTTCGTAGAGCACCTTACCATTCGATGAGTTGCGTCCGCCCACGAACACTATCTTGTCGTGCTGCTCAGCAAAAAGGCGTATATGGTTGACGCGGTTGCGCACCTGTTGGCAGATAGTGTCGTGCCAAGAGAAACAGGTGTCGGCAGACTTGCTCTTCTCGATATATGCGACGAGCCGTTTGAAGTCTTCTTCTGCCTTGGTGGTCTGCGAGAAGAGGAAGATATCTCTCTTGAGGTCGATGGTTGAAGCATCGTCTTGCCGGTTGATGACGATGGCAGTGTTGTCGGTCTGTCCTTGCAGTCCCACCACCTCGGCATGTCCGGGTTTGCCGAAGATGATGATCTGAGCGTCTGTGTGCCGGAGGTAGGTGTTGCGTATCTTCTTCTGCAGACTCCTGACCACAGGACACGAGGCGTCCACTATCTCTATGCCCCTCTCTGCAGCCTCAAGATAGGTAGAGGGCGGCTCACCGTGGGCACGGATGAGCACTCTGGAGCCCGGACTGAGACGAAGGAACTCATTGTGAGTGATGGTCTTCAGTCCCAACCGAGAGAGGCGCTCCACCTCGGCGTTGTTGTGCACGATGTCGCCAAGGCAATAGAGCACCGAGCCGTTCTGGAGCTCTTCTTCTGCTTTCTTGATGGCTGTTACCACACCAAAGCAGAAGCCGGATTGTTGGTCAATCTCAATCATTGGATGTGTTGCAAGAAGATATTGATTATTTTCTCCATCTGCTCCTCTTTGCTCAACTCAGAGTTGTCGATGACGATGGCGTCGGGTGCTTGTCGTAAGGGCGACTCTTGCCGGTGTGTGTCACGGTAGTCGCGGTCGTTAACATCGCGCAGCACCTCTTCGAACAGGGGCTCTTCACCTTTGTCCTTCAGCTCGAGGAAGCGTCGTTGGGCGCGTATCTCAGGCGAGGCTGTGAGGAACAGCTTGAGCTCGGCCTCAGGGAAGACTACCGTTCCGATGTCGCGTCCGTCCATCACTATGCCTTTCTCTTGCCCCATCTGTTGCTGCTGAGCCACCAGGAAACGTCTCACAAGACCGATGGTGGATATCTCGGATGCCATGTTGCCTATCTCAAGAGTGCGGATAAGGCCCTCCACATCTTCGCCGTTGAGGCAGACATGCTGACCATGGTCGGTCTTGAGAAAAGTGATGCTCAGGTCGGCGGGGATAGATTCGATAGGCTCTTTTACTAAGCCTCTCTTGACTGCCAAGGCGAAAGCCCGATACATGGCTCCGGTGTCAACATAAGTGTAGTGAGCATACTCGGCAAGCTGCTTGGCTATGGTCGATTTGCCGCAAGAGGAGAACCCGTCGATGGCAACAATTATTCGTTTCATCTTAAAAACTCGTTTATGTTGGTTGATAGACTTACTTGGAAGGTCATGTTGCCCTTGGTCATCTGCGAGAGAGCCAACGACAACTTGAACTGCTTGATTTTGACGCCTGCCCCCAACCCGAAGCCTGCGAGCGAGAGGTCGCTACCGGTGGTAAGCTCCTGGTGACGACGGTGGTTATAGCTGAGGGTGAGGAAGAAACGCTCACTCTTTGGCACGATGTCGATAGCGAAGATGACATGCCGGAACAGCATGTCGGTCCAGAGAACAGCACCGTTCTTTTGCTCGTTCTCCCAGTTGGTGAGCGACCCTTCTTTCTTCAGCGAGTTCTTGTACTTATAGGTTACTATGCGCGAGGCATCGCCCATGGCGTTGTAGCCAAGGTCCCATTGTTGCAGATGATGGAAAGTGAGGCAGAAGCGAATAGGTGCATGCGTCAGTTTGTAGTTCAGACCAAGGGTGAGGTTGAGCGGCAGGTTCTCGCGTCGTTGGTCACCGTTCTCTTGGTAGAAGCTCTTGAGCTGCCATCCTATGTTCTTCAGACTCAGACCCATCTGAAAATTCTTGTCGGTAGTCTGGAAATGTGCTCCCACATCGGCACCTAAGGCAAAACTGGTGTAGGCTTCATATACCGAATAGATAGGCTTGAGAGCCACACCAATGCTGAACATACGCCCTAACTGCCGAGCGTAGATGATGTTGAGAGCGAAATCTTTGGCGGTGAAGGTGCCGTACTTCTGACCATACTCGTCGGCATAGTCGAACTTACCATAGTCAAGGAAACACAGACTGACAGCGAAATAGTTGGGCTTGATGCTGTCGCCATATTGCTTACTTCGGAAGTTGTGGGCATACATGGCATTGCCTGCGTTCAGCCCGCGACCAAGGAAAGCGTATGAGAGCTGGATGTTCTTGTCGGTCTGCTCGGAGAGCAGAGCAGGGTTGTTGAGAGCCATGCTTATCTCACCGTCTCTTACCGACACGTTCTCACCCCCTAAAGCGTTCAGACGCGCCGAATAAGGTATGCTCAAGAAACCCCACGGAGCACGCACTCCCTGCGAGAAACAGAGTGCCACAGAACAGAAAAGGGCGATAAATATGTAGAGTAGGCGTTTCAATCGTAGCAATTTTTCACGCTACAAAATTAAGTCTTTTCTGCCAAACAGCCAAAAGGTAAGTCGAAAAATACGCAAAAATAGGGTGCTGAGTTGTGTGTGTGATTTTTTTTTCGTACTTTTGCCCAACTTACGCTTAGCAAAGGGAGCGTAGATAAGGTCAGAGATTATGGAAATAGAACGCAAATATCTGGTGGGAGGTAACGGCTGGCGTGAGTGCGTGAGCCGTAGTTACCTCATTAGTCAGGGTTACTTGTCGGTTGACGAGTGTCGGTCGGTGCGTGTGCGCCTGCGTTGCGAGTGCGACATGCAGGGCATGCATTGTGCCGAGGGGCAAGCTTTCCTCACTATCAAAGGGCAGTCGTCGGCTGACGGCCTGCTCAGAGAGGAGTTTGAATATGCTATACCTTATTCAGATGCCGAGAAGTTGCTTGCTATGTGTGTGGAGGGGCGGATAGATAAGGTGCGGCATATCATACCTTTCGGCGAGTTGAACATTGAGGTTGATGAGTTCTCGGGAGCTAACGCCGGACTGGTGCTTGCCGAGGTGGAGCTGCCTGACACGAGTACGCTCTTCGACCCTCCTGCCTATCTCTCAGAAGAGGTAACGGGCGACAAGAGGTACTATAACATGTATCTCGCACAACATCCGTATTCAACATGGTCTAACTTCTAACATCTAACATCTAACATCTAACTTCTAATATCTATATAACATGTTCACAACACAACAACAAGAGCAGTTGTCTGCTCATGGCATCAGTCTTGAGAAGGCTATGATGCAGCTCAATCAGTTTAAGACCGGTTTTCCTGAACTCAATATCAAGGGAGCGTGTCGGGTAGGCGAGGGTATCCTTCGCCCTTCGGAAGACGAAGAGAAAGCGTATCTGGCTGAGTGGGATAAGTATCTTGAGGGCAATCATAAGATCCTTAAGTTCGTTCCTGCTTCGGGTGCAGCATCGCGTATGTTCAAAGACCTGTTTGCTTATCTTGAGTCGGGCGAGCAGACTCCTTTCATTCAGACATTCCTTGCCAACAAAGATCGTTTTGCTTTCTCAGAGTCGCTCAAAGGCAAAGAGGGACAAGACGCTGTTCGCTACCTATTAGAGGATATGCATTATGGCACATTGCCCAAGGGCTTGCTGCTTTTCCATCGTTATGCCGACGAGAACCGTACGCCTGCCCTCGAACATTTGGTGGAGGGTGCTATGTACGCCATGAACAAAGCAGGTGAGGTCAATGTGCACTTCACCGTGTCGCACGAGCATATACAACTCTTCGAGCAGCATATAGCCGAGCATAAAGAAGAGTATGAGA
This sequence comes from uncultured Bacteroidales bacterium, assembly GCA_946186735.1. Lineage (GTDB taxonomy): Bacteria > Bacteroidota > Bacteroidia > Bacteroidales > Paludibacteraceae > Colicola. The sequence continues at coordinate 6,139 of CAMHOK010000014.1, read as the reverse complement.
AACGCTATCACTGCCATATCAATGTCAGCTTCTCGGAGCAGAAACCTTCGACCGACACTCTGGCAGCCGACAAGGACGGCAATCCTTTCCTTGACAAGAACGGCAAGTTAGTGCTGCGTCCGGGTGGGCATGGCGCTCTCATTGAGAACTTAGGCGAGCAAGATGCCGACATCGTCTTCATCAAGAATATCGACAATGTGGTGCCCGACCGACTGAAAGGTGATACGGTTAAGTATAAGAAACTGTTGGCAGGTGTGTTGGTGAGCGTGCAGAAGCGTATCTTCGATTATATCAAGGCCTATCGTCATAACCCCACACCGGCTCTCAAGCAAGAGATACTCGCTTTCCTCAAGAAGGAGCTCTGTATCACTCTTTCCGACTCTACCGACATACTGAGTGTTCTCAACCGTCCTATCCGTGTGTGCGGTATGGTTAAGAACGAGGGTGAGCCCGGTGGCGGTCCGTTCCTCGTAGAAGATGCAGAGGGTAACACTCAGTGTCAGATACTCGAGTCGTCGCAGATAGCCGACCACTCGCTCATGCAGACAGCCACTCACTTCAATCCCGTTGACCTGGTATGCGCCCTTAAAGACTACGAGGGCCATCGCTTCAACCTCAAAGATTATGTTGATCCTCTCACCGGCTTCATCTCGCAGAAATCGAAAGACGGCAGAGAGCTGCAGGCTTTAGAGCTGCCCGGCTTATGGAACGGCGCTATGGCAAGATGGAACACTATCTTCGTAGAGGTGCCCGTTTCTACTTTCAACCCTGTTAAGACGGTCAACGACCTGCTCCGTGAACAGCATGTATAAGGCTTTCTTCTTCGATATGGATGGTGTGCTCTTCAACTCCATGCCCCGTCATGCGAAGGCGTGGGAGGAGGTGATGCAGCGGCACGGACTCCGTTTCACTGTCCGCGACACTTATGTCAACGAGGGGCGCACCGGCCATTCGGTCATCGACGAGTGCTATCTCGCCACTTACGGCACCGAGGCTCCCGACGGGCTATGGCAACTCATCTACGAGGAGAAAAGTCGTGCTTTCGAGCGCCAAGGCGAGCCTGAGGCTATCGACGGTGTGAGAGAGGTGCTCGACTACCTCTGCTCGCTTGAGCCTAAGGTACAGATATGGATAGTGACGGGTAGCGCCCAACATACTCTCTTCGACCGCTTAGAGCGCTTCTTCCCTTCCGTGTTCAGCTCAGAGAGGATGATAACGGCAGACGATGTGACGCATGGCAAGCCCGACCCCGAGCCTTATCTGAAGGCATGGGAGAGGAGCTCACTAAGCAAGGACGAGTGCTGCGTGGTGGAGAACGCACCCCTGGGTGTACGCTCCGCCAAGAGCGCAGGACTCACATGCCTTGCCGTCAACACAGGCATACTCCTGCCGCAAGACCTCGAAGAGGAACATGCCGATAAGGTTTTTGATAACATGCACCAATTGCTTCAATGGCTCCGACAACTCAACTGACACCAACTGCCTCTTCTGCCCCACTCAAGGAGCTGAGTAGCCGACAGCCTATCGAGCTGTTGGCTCCTGCTCGTAACTACGAGGTGGGCAAGGCTGCTATCGATGCCGGTGCCGATGCCGTGTATATAGGTCCGCCCCTGTTCGGCGCCCGTCAGGCAGTGGGCAACAGTATAGAAGAGATAGGGCGGCTGTGTCGATACGCTCATCTGTTCGGTTGCCGTGTGTGGATAACGCTCAACACCCTACTCACCGACGAAGAGCTGCCTAAGGCTGTAGAGATGGCATGGCAGGTGTATGAGGCAGGTGCCGACGGACTACTCATACAAGACATGGGTCTATTGGAGCACACTCTCCCTCCTCTAAGGTTGCACGCCTCCACACAATGCGACAACAGCTCAGCGGGTAAGGTAGAGTGGTTGTCGGAGGTAGGCTTCAAGAGAGTGGTGCTGGCTCGCGAGCTGAACATAAGAGAGATAGCCTCCATACATGAGCAGGTGCCGGGAGTGGAGTTAGAAGCTTTCGTCCATGGTGCGTTGTGCGTTAGCTATTCAGGTCAGTGTTATATGAGTGAGGCAGTGATGGGCAGGAGCGCTAACCGCGGCTGTTGCGCGCAGATGTGCCGACAACGATACGACATCCTTGATGCCAACCAACAAGTCATTCAGCGCGACACTTATGCTCTCTCGCTCATGGATATGGACCGATCGGCTTATCTCAGGCAGTTGCTCGATGCCGGTGTGCGCTCACTCAAGATCGAAGGACGGCTGAAGGATGCCGCTTATGTAAGGAACATAACGGCATACTATCGTCAGCACCTTGACGCTCTCTTCTCACAGCCCGACAGTCCTTATTGCCGAGCATCGAAAGGTGAGGTGTCGATAGCTTTTGAGCCGGACCCGCAGAAGACCTTCCATCGAGGTGCCACACCTTATCTCTTCCCCGCCTCAGAGCACATGGCAAACATGCTCACGCCTAAGTCCACGGGCGAGACGATAGGTAAGGTGGTGAGCGTCAGAACTACTCAACACTCTTCTCTGCTCACCCTTCGTCCTGCTACTCGGCAGCTGGTGCTCAGCAACGGCGACGGACTGTCGATAGGCAACCTCGGAGTGAGCGTCAATGGTGTGAACAAGCTCAGGAACGGTGAGATAGAGGTGCTCACCAACAAACAGCTAACAGAGCCGATTGCACCTAATGCCGTTGTCTGTCGTAACCTCGACAAGCGCTGGACCGACCGACTGCAGTCCTTACCTCCTGTGAGGAAGATACGGGTGGCAGTCGTCCTGAGCGAGACGCAAGACGGCTTCTGCCTTACTATCGGTGAGTATAGTCGTTCGTTCAAGTATGACAAACAGCCTGCCAAGAACGCTGAGCGGGCAATGGTTACCATGTGTGAGCAACTGAGCAAGCTGGGCGACACCGTTTATGAGGCGTCAGAGGTCCGACTGGAGCTCACTGAGCCTTGGTTCGTGCCTATAGCCGAGCTCAACAGCTGGCGCAGAGAGACGATAAGCGAGGGCGAGAAACTCGCAGCCAACCGTAGAGAGAAGGTTGATAATAGTATAGGTCATCCTGCCCTTCCGCCTACGCAACACACCGACTACAGACTCAATGTGATGAATCGGTCGGCACGACAGTTCTACGCACGCTGTGGGGCAGAAGAGGCAGCTGACGCTTTCGAGAAGTCGCACGACAGCGAGGCTTGGCTCATGACATGCCGCTATTGCCTGCTACGCGAGATGGGACACTGCCGGAAAATAAGTCCGGCACAGGTCGAGCCCGCTTATCTCAGAACAGCAGGACGACTCTTCCAACTCCGTTTCAACTGCAGCGAGTGCAGGATGAGTATCAGAGAGGTATGAAGATAACAGAGGCGCGAGCAAAACGGGGTCCCCTCAGAGCTTTGCTCGCAAGGGGTGTCAAGGAGAGGTGCAGGCAAGTTGACTCAAACTTTTTCTTCTTTTCTTTTTGTCAGTTCAGAAAATTGTTGTAATTTTGCAGCCACTTTCGAGCAGAGTCTCTGGCGAATGGATAGGTGGCGACCCGCATGGCAGTGCGCAAGCAAGGCGATGATGATGGCCGAAGAACCGAAATGTAGTATATACTCTGCTGATTAACAATAAAAAACATTTGTGAAAATGGATTTGATTAAGATTGCCGAGCAGGCATTCGAAGGCGAGAAGAAAGAGTTTCCCGCATTTCAAGCAGGTGATACAGTAACTGTTAGTTATCGTATCAAAGAAGGTAACAAAGAGCGTATCCAGGAGTTCCGTGGCGATGTTATCCGCATCTCCGGCAACCAAGACAAGAAGCGCTTTACCGTTCGTAAGATGTCGAATGGTGTAGGTGTTGAGCGTATCTTCCCGATGGATTCTCCTTTTGTTGAGAAGATCACTGTCAACAAGTATGGTAAGGTTCGCCGCGCCAAACTTTATTATCTTCGCGGACTCACCGGCAAGAAAGCTCGTATTCAGGAGCGCCGCGTGAAATAAACGCACACTTTTTTCTAAGCAAAGTAATGAGGGCGTGTCAAAAAGCAGACACGCCCTCTTTTTGTTTTATGTATGTTTGTTGGCAAAAGGATTAAACCCAAATCGGTCATTAGGAATGTCGGAATCTGTGACCACGCCCCCCCCCGTCATCGGTGTCATCCGCCGTAGTAATCATAGCGTCTTTGCCGAGCGCATTTATGCGCGACCTCTAACTAACCCACACAATCAACCATCAGCAGCCTGCTATTACGATGGATAGGAGAGACATCTACTGAGATAATGGAGTAAGGAGAATGTAGACAAACTGGACAAACTGGACATAAAATTTGTGCGATTGATATATATTTATTAACTTTGCCGGCGAAAACGAAAAAAGGGAAGAGGGGAGAATATAAGAGGGGTAATAGATTAATAATAGATTAATATACCTTGTTAAGGTATATAAAACATGTGCTCCGCTAAAAAAATGTGTCCACTTTGTCCACTTTGTCCACTTTTATACGAACCACCAAGCCGACACCAAGCCGACGTTAAAATATAACCATATGGAAATCTTAACAATAAACTACGAGTACTCAACAACTGATTATGGTTGGCTCCGTTTTTAGCACGGTAGGAGAGCAATCTCCTGCCGTTTTTTTTTCCCCCTCCTGCAAACAAAAAGTCTACAAACTCGACAAACTCGACACATTTCTTTGTGCCATAACACCCCTGCTCTTGTGCTCTTTCACTGTATTCTTTTTTGTAGTTGTGAGTTTGAAAAAAAAATCGTATCTTTGCCGTCCGAAAGAGTATGCGCTTGTTTTTAGGGCTTTTTAAGGCTTGTCCGGGGTGCTGCTTTCGGGTAAGAAAAAAGAAAAATCAGTGCTAAAAAAAAGATAAATAAAATAATAATAACTAATTAAACAACACATTATGTGGTTAACTAATTCCTCAATCGGACGCAAGTTGGTGATGTCAATCACGGGAACTTGCCTTGTCTTATTTCTGCTCTTCCATGCGTCGATGAACCTCACGCTTATCATCTCGGAAGATGCTTACAACTGGATTTGCTCAGTGCTGGGAGCCAATTGGTATGCACTGATTGGTACTGCAGGCTTGGCTCTGCTCGTTCTTATTCACTTTGTGTATGCTTTTGTGCTTACCATTCAGAACCGTCGTGCCCGTGGTAACGACCGTTACGAGGTTACTGCCCGTCAGGAGGGTGTTGACTGGGAGTCGCAGAACATGCTCGCACTCGGCATCATCATCGTAGGTTTCCTTGTGCTCCACCTTGCTAACTTCTGGTTTAAGATGCAGTTCCAAGAGATGACCGGCTTGAAGACCGGTTCTTTCGACCCGCAGAACGGTGCAGCTTATGTTAAGTACTTGTTCACCGGTATCTACGACCCCGCACAAGTGCTTGATGGCAGAGGAGAGATGCTCGACATGCCATCGTGGACGCACCCCGTTTATTGCTGCTTATATCTTATTTGGATTGCTGCTATCTGGTTCCACCTCACTCACGGCGTCTGGTCGGCTTTGCATACCATGGGACTCTCTTCTAACACTTGGCTGCCGCGTATCAAAGTGATAGGTAATGTAGTAGCTACTCTCATCTGCCTCATGTTCGCAAGCGTAATCGTTTACTACCTCGGCATGTATATCGGTGCAGCCTGCGCCGCATAATCGTTTAACCTCACTAACACACCAGATAATTATGGCTAAGAAAGAAGACATAAAGGCTGCTATGCAAGAGGCAGCTGAGAAAGTGCAAGAGATGGCCAAAGAGGCTATTGAGAGTGCACAAGCAAAAATGGCTGAGATTGCTGCCGATCCTCAGGTTCAGGCTGCTGTCTCTACTGCAAAAGAGAAAGCTGCTGAGGCTGCTAAGGCTGTAGGCAAAGCTGCACAGGCCGCTGCAGAGGCTGCTATCACTCCCGCAGAGGAGAAAGTCAAGGTCATCACTCCTAAGATGGCTAAGATTCCCGAAGGACCGCTTGAGAAGAAGTGGACCAACTACAAAGACCATCAGAAGCTCGTCAACCCCGCCAACAAACGCAAGCTCGACATCATCGTCGTAGGTACGGGTCTGGCAGGTGCTTCGGCTGCGGCTTCGCTCGCAGAGATGGGCTTCAACGTGCTCAACTTCTGCATCCAGGACTCGCCCCGTCGTGCACACTCTATCGCTGCAC
>CAMHOK010000013.1 GCA_946186735.1 uncultured Bacteroidales bacterium | reverse complement strand
GTTGAACCCCGTCTTACCTCCGAAAGAGGCATCCACCTGAGCCAACAGCGTGGTGGGGATATTAACAAAATCAATGCCGCGCATATAAGTGGATGCAACGAACCCTCCTAAGTCGCACACCATACCGCCTCCGAGGTTGATGAGCAGCGACCGACGAGTAGCGCCCCGCTCAAACAAGGTCTGCCACACCTGCTCCACCGTGGCAAGAGTCTTGTGCTCATCTCCCGCTGCTATAACCACAACCTGACTATCAGGCAACCTGAGAGTCTGCCTGAGGAGCGGAAGGCATAGGGTCTGAGTGTTGCTGTCAACCAACACATACACATCACTCATCTCACGAAGCGCCGTCACATCGCGCAAAGAGAGATCTAAATCGGTAGTAAAAACGAGGTTTTCAAGTTCCATATATACTCAGCATTACAAGTAGTTGCAATTTTGTTTGCAAAGATACAACTTTTTTCGTACCTTTGCAACTCATTTTTATAAATCACTCTCAAGGCACGGTTTTTGCCCGACACTTAGCCGTAAGAACCATACGGCAGTAATAACCATTGTATATGAAACGAACAAGTATTTTCAGTATCTTCTTTTTTCTGCTCTTTTCTTTTGCTGTGCAAGCAGAAGATGTACATTATCTGACCACCGAGCAGTTCAAACAATATGTCTTCGACTACACCAAGTCGTCCGATTGGCATTATCAAGGCGACAAGCCTTGCGTCATCGATTTCTACACCACCTGGTGCGGACCCTGCAAGAAGCTCTCTCCTATCATGGAGGAGTTGGCTGCCGAGCTCTGCGACGAGGTCATCTTCTACAAGGTGGACACCGAGAAAGAAAGAGAGCTGGCGTATTTCTTCCAGATCAACTCCATCCCTCAGATCCTCTTCGTTCCCGTTGAGGGTATGCCGCAGTTGGCACGCGGGTTGCTACCCAAACAGACTCTGCGTCAAGCCATCGATGAGGTGTTGCTCAACAAACCAAAGAAAGATTAACTAACAGACTAACGAGCTATTATGGAAGTTGAGTTTTTCTTACTTATCATCTCCATCCTTTTCTTTGCCAGCATCCTCTCCGACAAGGTGAGCAACCGTTTCGGCATACCTGCCTTGGTCCTTTTCCTGCTCGTGGGTATGCTCTTCGGCAGCGATGGTGTGGGTCTTGAGTTCGACAACCATCATTTAGCGCAAGCCATTGGCTCGGTGTCGCTGTGTATCATCCTCTTCTCAGGCGGCATGGACACCAAGCTTGCCGACATCAAACCTGTCATCAGAGAAGGAGCGTTGCTTGCCACCGTGGGAGTGCTCCTCACAGCCGTCTTCACCGGCATCATCATTTTCTTCCTCATGAAATGGACGCACGGGGGTGTGCAGTTGGCTCTGCCTACCGCACTTCTCATGGCGGCCACCATGTCCTCTACCGACTCCGCCTCCGTCTTCTCCATTCTCAGAGGCAAAGGGTTGAGCCTCAAGCATAACCTCAAGCCGATGTTGGAGTTAGAGAGCGGGAGCAACGACCCTATGGCCGCTATCCTCACCACCTCACTGATAGGAGTGGTCAACGCCGCAGGTGAGCCTAACATACTATGGCTCATCGTCAGCGTCATCCTTCAGCTGCTCTTCGGTTTCCTCGCAGGATTCCTGCTCGGAAAGTTCCTCGTCTGGATGATGAACAAAGTGAACATCGAGAACGAGAGTCTCTACCCTATCCTTGTGCTCACCAGCTGCTTGTTCATCTTCTCCGTCACCTACTTCATCAACGGCAACCCCTTCCTCGCCGTCTATATAGGCGGACTCGTGTTCGGCAACTCTAAGTTCGCACATAAGAGATACACGCGCAACTTCTTCGAGGGTTGGACATGGATATGTCAACTCACCATGTTCCTCACCCTCGGACTCTTGGTCAACCCGCACGAGCTGCTCGACACTAACGTGCTCATCTTAGGCGGCATAGTGAGCGTGGTGATGATCTTCGTATCGCGACCCGTCTCCGTCGCACTATGCCTCGCACCTTTCCGTACACTGCCCCACAAAGCTAAGCTCTTCGTGTGCTGGGTCGGACTGAAAGGTGCATCGCCCATACTCTTCTCAATCATGTGCCTCGCCGCCAACGTGCCCAACGCACGACTCATCTTCAACGTGGTCTTCCTCTGCACCTTCGTCTCACTCATCGTGCAAGGTATGTCACTCAACCGCATGGCACAATGGCTCGGAGTGGCTAACGAACCAAAGCAGAAGCTCAACCGTGTAGAGAACTTCGATATCGACCTGCCCGAAGAGATCAAGTCGGCTGCCACCGAGATAACCATCACCGACGACATGCTCGTCAAAGGTAAGCTGCTCATGAACATCGGACTGCCACAGAACACACTCGCTATCATGGTCAAGAGAACCAACAACGGCGAGGAACAGTTCTTCGTGCCCACAGGCAAGAGCGAGCTCCGACCCGCCGACAAGCTGCTCGTCATCACCGACGACCAAGCATCGCTCGCACAGATGTATCAAGACCTCGAGGAGAACAAACATAAACAGCTCAACTGGCTCGACGACACCTGGGAGATGAGCAAGATCTTCATAGAACATTTCCGCACCAGCCGACGACTCAACAAAAAGAGTCTGAGAGACCGTATCCGCGAACATAGGCAACAACGCCGACAACAACGACAACAACAAAAAGAACAACCATCAACCAATCAAACCGACAGCCATGCCGAATAAGACTACCGTTTTCCTTACCGGAGCCACCGGTACCATGGGATGGGCAGGACTCCAACAACTGCTCCAACATGAAGATGCCTACAACATCCGTATCCTCGCTCGACCCAGCGAGAAGAACAAACACAAGCTCGCCCCTCTCACCTCTCGTATCGACATCATCTGGGGCGACCTCACACGCTTCGACGACGTGCTCCGAGGTGTCAGTGGTAGCGACATAGTGCTGCATGTGGGAGGTATGGTATCGCCACAAGCCGACTACCGACCCAAAGCGACCTACCGCACCAACATAACAGCTGCCACTAACATTCGCGACGCTATCCTCCAACAAGAACACCAACCCAAGCTCGTCTATATAGGCTCGGTGGCACAGATGGGAGACCGACGCGAACCACTACACTGGGGACGCACAGGCGACCCTATCTCCGTCTCCGCCTACGACCACTACGGCCTCACCAAAGTGATGGCTGAACGCATACTCACCAACGCCGGCATCAGACAGTGGGTCAGCCTACGACAGTCAGGCATACTCTACCCCGCCATACTGCGCAACTACGACCCTATCATGTTCCATGTGCCTATCAGAGGCGTGCTCGAATGGGCTACCGTCGAAGACTCCGGACGACTGCTCGAACGCGTATGCCGACCCTCAGTGCCCGACGAGTTCTGGAACAGATACTACAACATAGGCTCAGGCGAACAATATAGGATAAGCAACTATGAGTTCGAGTGCTTGCTACTCGATGCTATAGGCTGCCCCAGACCGGAGAAGATCTTCAACGCTAACTGGTTCACCACACGCAACTTCCACGGCATGTGGTACCTCGACTCCGACCTGCTCGACAACTACCTGCATTTCCGACTCAACATACCCATCAAGGACTATTTCGACCAAATGAGCCGCAGCCGGTCAGTGCCCGCTGCCATACGCCTTGCCAAAAAGACCAAAGTGGCTAAGCTCGTGCCTCACATCGTCAAGTTAGCGATGCGAGCCATGGCTAACAAACCCGTGCACGGCACACAGACATGGATCAAGCACAACGAGCGTCTGCGTATTGCCGCTTACTACGGCTCGATGGATAAATACAGAGCCATACCTGACTGGCAACACTCCAATCTCTCGCACCCCTCCGACAAAGCTATCATCCTCAACCATGGCTACGACGAGAACAAACCCATGGACCTGTTCACGCTCGACGACATGAACAAGGCGGCCCTGTTCCGTGGAGGCAAGTGCTTAGGCACCACCGACGGCTCCACACCCGTCGGCAAAGAGCTGTGGGACACACCACTCCAATGGCAGTGCCAACAAGGACACACCTTCACTGCCACACCCCGACTCATACTGCTCGGCGGACACTGGTGCCCCGACTGCTTCCCGCACCCTTACAACGACGGCAACGACAGACCATGGCACAACGATGCCGAAGCTAAACGCAACCCCTTCTACGCACAGATATGGAGCCCACTGCACGACCCCGATGAGGACAATATCTACGACTACCATATCTTCGACGGATGGGAACACTAAACTAAACCCTTCAACTCTTATGTATTTCGACGAACTACCCATAGCCGATGAGTTGCTCGATAGTCTCGATGCCATGCATTTCGATGAGTGCACACCCGTGCAAGAAGCAGCCATACCCCTCATCCTCGAGGGTAAGGATGTGATAGCTTGTGCACAGACCGGCACCGGCAAGACCGCCGCTTATCTCCTGCCACTACTCAACAACCTGCTCACCGACCAACACGACCCCGACGGCATCAACGCCCTCATCATGGCACCCACACGCGAACTGGCACAACAGATCGACCAACAGATGGAGGCCTTCTCTTATTTCCTGCCTTTCTCCTCCGTCGCTATCTACGGCGGCAACGACGGACAAGCATGGACACAACAGAAGAACGGACTGACCAAAGGTGCAGATGTGGTCATCGCCACACCCGGACGACTGCTCTCACACCTTAACTTCTATAACATCGACTTCTCCAAACTCAAGTACTTCATCCTCGACGAGGCCGACCGTATGCTCGACATGGGTTTCTTCGACGACATAATGAACATCGCTACCCGACTGCCCAAAGAGCGGCAGACCATCATGTTCTCAGCCACCATGCCCGCCGAACTCCGACGCATAGCCAAGACACTCATGCACGAACCCGAAGAGGTCAATATCGCCATATCCAGACCACCCGAGACCATCACACAACAAGCCTTCGTCTGCTACGAACCGCAGAAGATAGCCTTGGTCAAACACCTGCTCGTCGGCTCACACCTCAACAAAGTGCTGCTCTTCGTGGGCAAGAAACGCAACGTGAAAGATATCTTCCTCACCCTCAAACGTGCCGGACTCCAGACTGCTCAGATGCACTCCGACCTCACTCAAGCCGAACGCGATGAGGTCATGCTCAACTTCCGCAACGGGAAGATAGATGTGCTCGTAGCAACCGACATAGTGTCAAGAGGCATTGATGTGGACGACATACCACTCGTCATCAACTACGACGTACCGCGCGATGTAGAAGACTATATCCACCGTATCGGACGAACAGCTCGAGCCGAGAACACAGGAAGAGCTATCACTCTGGTCAACGAACAAGACCAATATTTCTTCCACAAAATAGAAACTTTCTTAAAGAAAGATATCGACAAACTGCCTCTGCCCGAACAGCTTGGCGAAGGACCCGCCTACACTCCCGCTAACCAACAACGCTCCCGACGATCCGCTAACCGTCAACGCTCCAAACGACCCGCCAACCAACAACACTCCAAGCAACCCGCGAACCAACAACGCCACGCTAAGAACACGCAACCAAAAAGTTGAAAAGTGAAGGGTTGAAGAGTTGAAGAGTTGAAGAGTTGAATTCCCCCACGCCGCATGGTGCTCCCCTCCTTGATAAGGAGGGGCAGGGGTGGTAGACGGTATAGACCGCTACGCTGTTAGAACGTTTCACTGTTAGAACGCTGCGCTGTTAGAACGCTGCGCTGTTAGAACGTTACACTGTTAGACCGCTGCGCTGTTAGACGTTAGACCCGCATGGTCTCCCCCTCCTTCCCCTGGAGGGAGGGGGTGAGGGGGCGGGAGGGGGCAAATAGAAAGACCGCTGCGCTGTGAGACCGTTTCACTATTAGACCGCTCCGCTGTTAGATGTTAGACCCGCATGGTGCTCCCCTCCTTGATAAGGAGGGGTAGGGGTGGTAGACGGTATAGACCGCTGCGCTGTGAGACCGTTTCACTATTAGACCGCTCCGCTGTTAGGGGTAGCAGACAACACAGACCGCTAATAGATAGCAACAAATAGGACGCTTAACGGACATCTTTTCGCCACATAACCGAAAAAAGTAGAGCTCCTCGCTCTACTTTTTTCTTTTTTTTATTTCTCTTTGTAAAATAAACAAGCCACTATTGTTGTATATTCAAGAAAAAAAGAGTACATTTGCAGCGTTTAGAAACAACTCAAGACCATGAAGCAACGATATACTCGACTTGCAGCTCTCTGCCTTGCATGGCTCTTTGCCATCAACGCGTCTGCCTTCGTCACCGACACCATCCGTCATCGCATCAAGAGTCGATACCCCGTTGAGTTCAGCAGTGAGGTGGAAGAGCGCCCCACTGACTACCTCACCAACGACGGGCAACCTATCATCAAACAGGTGCACACCACCTATGCCGTCTATAACGACACCGTGCGCACCATCGTCATCGAACGCGACTCCATCTATCTCAACAAGAACAGTCATCAACTGGCCGACACCCTCAACGTCGCAGGCGGCAACCGCTTCCACCTCTCCATAGGAGGCGGATATGGTTCGTTAGGCTACAGTCTGCCCGACAGAGGAACAGTCAACGGTAGCCTCAAGGCACTCATACAGATTGAATATGCCTATTTCTTCACCGACGACTGGGGCTTCGGCATAGGACTCAACTTCAGCAACCTCACCTCCATGGTTGACCTCTACGGCAGCAAGACATGGAACGGCATCACCGACTCCGACGGTGAGAACTACAACCACACCGTTGATATCCTCGGATGGAGAGAGAAAGAGACCGTGCACCGGCTCAGCGTACCCGTCTCCGTACAGATGCAGCACTATTTCGGAAAGAAAAAAGCAGTGGGTATCTACGCCGACCTCGGTGCCAGTGCCGATGTCTTCCTCCTCAGCAACTACAACGTGCTGCAAGGACAGGTAGAAGACCGCGCTTTCTATCCCTCCACCAACCTCAGTCTCCGACACGCTCATGAGTTCGGAGTAAGAGATATGGTATCGAAAGGTAAGATGAGAGTGACACCGGCAGGCTTAGGAGTGTTTGCCGACCTGGGCTTGCTCATCAAGGTGAACGACAACACCGCACTCAGCATTGGCGCCTACGCCCACTATACACCCACCGACATCAACCGCTCCATACGCTCAGAGATGGGCTTCGGCAACTCTACCTTCACCTTCATGCCGGAGTATCAGGGAGCCTTCGCTACCACCGAAGCCACAAAAGCCAGACCATGGGAAGCCGGACTCAAGTTAGGCATAAGGCTCAATGCCGGCGACAGACGACTAACACAAGCAGAGAAAGACAACTTAGAGAAAAAAGCATGGGAGAGACGCGACACCACCGACGTCATCACCATACGCAAAGAGCGCTTAGAAGAGCACGAGAACAAAGCCTACACACAACTGCCGACAAAAGAACAGAGCTCCGTCAACATAACCCCACTACCTATCGACCCAAGCGAGATAGCCACAGAAGAGGAGATAACCGCTGAAGACTACCAAGAGGTGCCTACCGAGCCTGCCAACATCACCACTACACCTACCGAGCCTGCCGCCGCTCCTACTATCGTTCAGCCGCAGAAGACAAAGAGTGCATCTGCCGCTCCTGCTAAGAAGGCTAAGAAGTACCGCTACCATCTGCTCTATTTTGCCCTCGACCGCACCGACCTCAACGCAAGCGTTCAACAACACCTCCAACAGATAGCACGCACCCTCATCGACAACCCCGACAAGCATGTCATCGTCAGCGGCTATGCCTGCGAGTTAGGCTCTAAGCAATACAACATGCAAATCTCTGAGCAAAGAGCGCAGAACGTGGCCGACTACCTCATCTCGCTCGGCGTTGATGAGAGCCGCATACAAACGAAAGCCTATGGCAACACACATGCTCAACAGACCAACAGAAAACAGATGTGGAAAGACCGACGCGTAGTAGTCAAAGTGAGCGAATAAGCGAATAAGCGAACAAGCAAAGAAACATGCAACCAACTAAACCATATACGACAATGAGAAACCGACTATACATACTCTCTCTCTGCATCTGCCTCGCCCTCTCTGCGGAGGCACGTCTGTTCGAACCCGGTGAGCAGTTCTTCTTCAAAGCTCATCCTCAGAACGCCACCTGGTGGGGCGACGAGGGCAAGCTGCTCTGCGCCTACTTCTTCAACAGCTCCACCGACAACAGCTTCGCACCCGCTTTTGCCCACTCCGTAGAAGGCGATGTCGTGGCTGTGGATGTGCCAATGAAAGGAGGGGTGGCAACCAACTGGGACAAGGTCATACTCACCCGGCATAATGCAGGCTCACCCTCACCCTCATGGGGCAACCGATGCGACCAGACAGGCGACCTCGTCATCTACCACTTAGCAGAGTATAACTACATCTATAACTTCGGCAAAGATAACGACTGGTGCGACTGGAAAGTGTTCGCACCTTTCCCCACAGGCACACCCGAGTCAATCCTCACACCCGAGGATGACATCATCTGCTCCGATGCACAGAAAGATGGGCAGATCTATGTGCTTGCACCTAAAGACTACGACTACATCAACACCTACTCGCATGCGTGGTATCGATACGACGGCTCCACATGGACGCTGCTCGACGACTTCTCTGCTCATCTCGAGCTTGACGGCACGCGCAACGCCGAAGGTGACAGCAAAGACATACACCTCACACCCGACGGACCCAACTCCGTCAACTACTATTATCTATGGGCAAGCCATCCGTCTAAACGCCGCATGATCAAGGTCTCATGCACCGCCGACTGCTCTAAAGGCTCACCTAAGATAACCTCTTTCGAGGTGGCACTCTCTGAGCCAAACGTGACCGACGGCACCTGTGCTATCGACGGACTCGTTGCTTTCGACGATGCCGATGGCGAGCTGTGGATAACATGCAACAACGGCATAGAGACAGTGGTGAAGATAGCCACACCCGTCTCACCTCAGCTCTTCCACATGGAAGGACTCGATGCCAACAACGTCAACTATACCTTCACCGCCGGCTTCCAGGGAGGTAGCGGCGTCAGTGCCACCAAGTCGATAACAACCAAGCCTGCCGACCCATCCTCTATCATCACACATCCGCTCACCACACTCTATACCCTGCAGTCAACCACCCTGGTGCCGGTTAACGCACCTACCTCTTACCTCATCTGGACCAACAGCGATGACGATACGGAAATAAACATCTCCAACCCCTCCAAGAGTCCTTCGCTCCACCGGACCACTTACACCGCACCACAGAGCAGCGACATCAGCGGATATACAAAAGAGCTCAAGTATGCCGCCATCGAGCGCAACGAACCCGAAGCAGCACCGGAGAACATGCTCAAGAACAGCGGCTTCGAATCGACTGCCAACTGGGAAAGCGACTTCAACGAGTGGACCTACGAGCCCGACTTCTACGACACACACTCAGGCTATTCACGCGGCTTCTGCCTCGCACAAGACGCACACATCTTCGCTAAGACCTACAATGTGGTGACTCCACACGAAGGCAGCTATTTCGGACTCTTCGACTCCGATGATTCAGGGGCAACCTTAGCAGCATGGAGAACAACGACGGCTCAGAACGAAGACCTCAAGCTCACCGAGGGCGTCACATACCTCTTCTCTTTCTGGGTGGCAAACATCAACAACTTCGGCGAGATGGACAATGCCGCAAAGTTGCAGTTCCAGATAAGCTATGACGGCGGAGCCGTTTTCTACGACCTGGGCAACCCCGTTGACCTTGCTAACTTCCGCGACAACCGTTGGCACTGCGGCTCGGCTCACCATACCGCTCTCCAGACAAGCAGCAACATAGTGCTCCAACTCATCAACCTCAACACTATCAACCAGAACCGAGGCAACGACTTCGCACTCGATGACATACGCTTCCAAGCCGTCACCTCACGCACACAGAACGTAGCCGGCTACGAGCTCTTCCCTATCAAGGTGCTCAAGTGCCAGATAGACGACGCCACCTTCACCCAGGTGCCCGCCGCCACATGCGGAGCCACCACTGCCGACGTCAACTACCAAATCTCTTTCCATAACCGTCGAGGCGACCTCTATATCTACGAAGGGACTAACCAACTGGCTCACATAGCTCAAGCCGACATAGCCGACGATGCCACCTCTTACACCGGCACTCTCACAGCACAACCCTTAGACGGAGCCCTGCACACACTGCATGTCTATTTCGACGATAACGACCTCTCTAACCCCGAGCACCTCACCGACGGAGGCTACTTCACCTACCAAGCAGCTACCATACCGGCAATGACAGTGGTCAGCACCCACTGGTCAACACCTGACTGCGACAACACCCTCACAACACTCACCGTCGAGCTCAGCTACCGCAACCAGAACGGCACCATCAATGCCGATGTCAACGGCATGGGCACACTGCAACTGCTCGGCGCCATACAACCCAACGACAACAACGACAACAACCTCACACTCACCCTCAGTAACATTCCCGCCGACGGCAACTACCACGACCTCAACATCGCCTTCACCGGCACGCACGCCTGCGCCCTCACCTACTCCATACCCGACCCCGCACCTTACATGCCGCAGATAAGCAAGGTAGAGAAGACCATCCACGACCACACCTGCGGCGACCCCGCCTATCAGATAACCATAGGAGTCAACTTCAGCAACTCACAAGGACACAGACTCTTCCTCACCGACGGCAACGGCAACGACTATACCTTCACCTCCATAAGCAACACCGACACCTACGCCGAACATACCTTCACCATACCTTTCCCCGCCGTGCCTACCACCAACACCTTCAAAGCATATTTCGAAGATGCAGAGGCATGCAAAGACCTCACCTCACACCTCTGCGAGTACTCGGCACCCGTGCGCCGAAAGCTACAGGTAACACCTACCTTGGTCAACGGACCATGCAACTCCACCGACTACCAGCTGCAGCTCGCTATCGATTATGTCTATCAAGACGGCACATTGCATGTGACCGTGGACGACAGCAACGAACAACTAACCACCGACTTCTCACACAACGACCCCACCGAACAGCACAAACAGATAAGCATCAGCAACCTGCCCGCCGATGGCAAGACACATAAGTATAGCGTATGGTTCGATGGTGTGAACAGCTGCAGCAAGACTAATGTCGATTATCTGGCACCCTATATACCTCAGGTCAACTCGCTCACTGCCACCATCAAACCCTATTCTTGTTCTGCTACCGAATATACGGTGCGACTCAGTGCTTCCGTCTTCCATTCCTACTCTCACGACCTCGTCATCACCGATGGTACCACAGAGAACACGCGCACCATACCTACCTCCGACATCACAACCATCGTGGAGCAAGACTTCACCTTCCCTATGGTGACGGCTGACCAATGGCGCACCTTCTACACCTATTTCGTAGGAGCAGAGGCTTGTCAGACAGAGCCGCAGAACACCGTGAGCTTCAAAGAGCCATCTACCCCGTCCATCAAGACTAACCTCACACAAAAGACCGTCATCGACTGCTCTACCACCGCCGTAGAGTATGAGCTCTCGGTCGATTATTTCTTCCAGAACGGCTCTTTAGAGACCTATTGGGACGGAGGCGAGCATATCATCACCACTATCGAGGAAGATAAGGTGTCGCTCGCCCAGGCTGTGGTCCTCATGCCCGCACTGCCACTTGACGGAAAGACGCGCAACCTCAACCTGCGCTTCACCGGAGACCACGGCTGCAGCACCACCATACCCGTCACCACGCCTCTGCTGCCGAAGATCAACAGCTTCAGCCTTACACCTACCACTCCCGCTTTCGGCGACGATAAGTACGACATCATAGTGAGCCTCAACTGCAGCGGAGCCGCAGGACAGAACATAACCATCGAGAGCATTGACCTCACACCTGCCGTCCAACATACACAGGCTGTGCCCGAGTCCGGAACACTCACCTATACCTTCCCCGGCATAACCACTGACAACGGCATCACACATCAGTTCCGTGCCTTCTTCCCCGACGCCATAATGCTCTGTCCTAACAACCAACACTTCACCTCGCCTAAACTCAAAGAGCTGAAGAACATAAGCGCTACCGTCACTCCCCTTGGCTGCAACGATGCCTTCGAGGTCAACATCACGGGTGAGTTCAACCTGCTCACGGGAAACATTGTGGTCAACGACCTCACCACCGGCACCGAGCTCTATAACCAACCCGCACCGTCCGGCTCGATGTTCAACCTTACAACCATCAGCCAGCCCGCCGACGGCAAAGAGCATACGCTCCAACTCTACTTCACCTCCGAGAGTACTCACCCGCAACTCTTCAGCATCAAAGCTCCTGAGCTGCCCACACTCAACATAGCTGCCTCCGAGTTCCTCAAGCCCGACTGCCAAGGAGCCACCGCTATCGATATCAACCTCAGCCACACTAACCACACAGGCGACCTCGTACTCACCGACGAGAACGACATAGTGCTCACCACCTTCACCGCACCCGCTCCTAACACCACTTATACCTACCACTGGGACATGCAAGCCGACGGACAGACACACACCGCCAAAGCTTATTTCACCTCACTCACCTCATGCATCGAGCAGATAAGCTTCACCGCACCTACAGCCTCATCGATGACCATCACACCTACCATCTCGAGCGAAGACCTATGCGACGGCACTATCACGCTCGACATAGCCTTCACCACACAAGGGGCTAAAGGTGAGCTCGTTTATATCGACGATATAGACGGTGAGAAGAGCACCATATCAACACCTACCGCCGCTTTCAATGCCACACCGCACACCCACCGACTGCTCACCGACCGGACACGCACCATCAGGGCTTGGTTCTCCGACCGACCCGACTGCGTCTATACCGCCACCTACCAACCTAAAGGTAGCGGCGAGATAAGCATGAGCAGCTACACCTTCGGTGAGGTCAACTGCGAAGGCAAAGTGAGTGCCACTCTCACCCTGCGCTCTTTCATCGCAGGAGTCATCGTCATCACCGATCAGAACGGACAAGAGCTGCACCGCCAGACCATCACCGACTCAGCTCCCGACCACCTCAACCCAGTCATCACCACCATCACTCTCAACGACTTAGACGCCGAGCAAGGTAATGCTGACAACAGCCTCACTCTCAACGCCTATTACGAGGACCGTCCGTCGTGCGTCAACACCCTACAACTCATAGCACCACACCACAGATATGTCAAGGCTATCACTCAGACCCACACCACACCTTTCTGCAAAGAGACAGTGTTTGACCTTAACCTCTCCGTCACTGTGGTCAACGCCATGAGCGACATAGTGCTGCGCGAGGGTATCACCGAGCTCGCACGCATCAGCGTGGCAGGCGAGCAGTTAGGCGAGCACACCTTCAGCACCACCATCAAAGGTCTGGCTGACGGCGATGTGCACACCATCACAGCCTACCTCTACGGAGCCGACGACTGCACCACCTCCATGGCGTTCATCGCACCCGAGCCTAACACCTGCATAGAGTACTACGACACCCTCTGCGTAGGTCAAGCCTACGAAGGACACGGCGTCAAGATAAGCCCGCTCACGGCCGCCGGCGACTACGAGTACCAAGAGAAAGACAGTACGGTCTTCCTGCATGTGGTTGACCTGCCGGAGGTCGTTTGTACTCAGGTGCCCACCATCTGCAGCGACGAGAGCACCATCACCGTACCTCTGAGCATTAAGAGAGGTGAACCCAACAGCTTCGATGTCGTTTATGACGCCTCTAACCCCATACCTATTGCACCTGTCGTCTCCGAACAGCTGACCTCAGACAACATCACCCTCAGCCTTCCCGACAGTCTCAAAGCAGGCACTTATCGACTCACCTTCGCTTTCTACCATAGTGCCACCACCTGCACCACAGAAGTGGACTATAGCTTCTATGTGGCTCAGAGCGGACTCATCTACTCCAAATGGAACGATGTGCTGCTCATCAACAACGCCGACGAGATGTTCGTGGCTTACCAGTGGTATAAAGACTCTGAGTTGCTGGCGGGCGAGACCAATCAGCACCTCTACAACACTCAAGGCCTCGATGGCACCTACTACTGCCTCATTACCCTCAAGGATGGCACCACCATACAAACCTGCGAGGTCAGCTTCGACGAGGTGCCGCGTAGTGCCGACCTCAAGACAGCCGTGCAAGTGGCACCGAAGAAAGTGGGAAGAGGTATGCCTATCACTGTCAGTCGTGAGAGCGATGAGACAGCCGTCATCTGTATCTACGATGCTACCGGCAGACTCATCAGCACCACAACAACCAACGAACAGCTCACTGAACTGACGGCTCCGCACACACAAGGACTATACATCGTCAGCCTCACCACCGCCTCACTCAACTTCAAAGATAAGATAATGGTAGAATAAGAGCATCGTTCTCAAAGGATATTGATAAAACATCAACGCTTATGATAACCGTCATCGGAGGAGCCAACTTTGACTTGTCGGCTACCCTCAAACAACCCTTCGTTGCAGCCGACTCCAACCCCGGACATATCAGTCTGGGCTATGGAGGCGTGGCACGCAACATAGCACATAACCTCCGTCTCATGAACGAGCAGGTGAGGTTCGTGAGCTGTTTCGGTAACGACATCTTCGGCTCACTCATGTATGACTACTGCAAGTCGTTAGACATCGATGTGAGCATGAGTCATATAGTCAAGGGAGAGCGTTCGGGTATGTACCTGTGTATCAACAACCACACCGGCGAGATGATTGCGGCTGTTGCCGACACCGACATCATCGACCATATCACCCCTGCTTTCCTCGAGCAGCTCACGGGCGAGCTTAACCGCTCTGACGCCATCGTGGCAGACACCAACCTCTCAGAACCGACCCTGCAGTATCTGCTGCAGAACAGTATAGTGCCCGTCTATATCGACACCGTCTCTTCGACCAAGGCCTGGCGCATCATCAACGCTCTGAAGAACTGCCGCATACCTAACCTCCATGCCATCAAGCTCAACCTCAAAGAGGCTCTTGCCGTTACCGAGTCGCTCACCAAGGAAGAAGCCGCCGCTAAGCTCATCGACCTCGGAGTGGAACATGTCTATATCACCTTAGGCAGCGATGGAGCCTACTGCCGACGATGTGCAAGAGAGGATGACACCGATGAGACCATCTTAGAACAACTCTACCCCGCCCTCCCGGGAGAGATAAAGAACACCACAGGAGCCGGCGACGCTTTCCTTGCAGGCGTCGTGCACGCCGAGAGACAAGGCATCACCTTCCCCAAGACTGCACAATACGGACTGATGGCAGCACGAGCCACACTCATGTCAGAACAAGCCGTCAACCCCGACATAGCCAACATCCTGCTATAAAATTCAACTCTTCAACTTTCAACTTTCAACTTCATCACCATGACCCCATACCTTTCTATCTCCGAAGAGGTGCAATCAGCACTTCATGACCACCGCCCTGTAGTGGCACTCGAGTCAACCATCATCTCTCACGGCATGCCTTATCCGCAGAACGTTCAGACGGCTCTCAGAGTAGAGCAGACCATACGCGACAACGGAGCCACACCTGCCACCATAGCTATCATTGGCGGCAAGCTCAAAGCCGGTTGCACCAAAGAGGAGATTGAGTACTTAGGAAAGAAAGGTACAGAGATAACCAAAGCCTCGCGTCGCGACCTGCCCATCTTAGTGGCTCAAGGACGCGACGGAGCCACCACCGTCACCACCACCATGATGATAGCCGCCATGGCAGGCATACGAGTGTTTGCCACCGGAGGTATAGGCGGCGTTCATAGAGGAGCCGAGACTACCATGGACATCTCTGCCGACCTCGAAGAGTTGGCTCATACGCAGGTACTCGTGGTGTGTGCAGGAGCCAAATCGATACTCGACCTCGGACTCACCCTCGAATATTTGGAGACCAAGGGAGTACCGGTGATAGGTTATCAGACCAAAGAATTGCCCGCTTTCTACACTCGTCGAAGCGGTTTTGAGGTTGACTATCGTCTTGACACGGCAGAAGAGATAGCAAGGGCGTTTGAGGTAAAGGCCCGATTGGGGCTTGCCGGAGGTATGCTGGTTACTAATCCTATCGAAGAGCAATACTCTATGCCCAAAGAAATGATAGACGATGCCATCAATGCGGCTATTGAAGAAGCCAAGTGTTTGGGTATTCACGGCAAAGAGACAACACCGTTTCTCTTAGCAAAGATAAAAGAACTGACGGGCGGTCTGAGCTTGGACGCCAACATCAAACTCGTTCTCAACAACGCACGTCTTGCCGCCCAAATAGCCACCCAATTGACAATGTTATAGAGCCGCCAAGTCCCTCTTTCTATCATCCAACGGGTTTTAACCAATACATCTTTTAATTATGAAAAAGTCAATTAAATTCTTTGTTTACATCAGTCTATGCACAATATGCGTAGCTTGTGGCGAACCGGCTATTAATGAATCCGTATTTAAAGACTTGGAGTCGTTTGAGAATCAGCAACTGACAGGTTTATATACTTTAAAACAGCAGATACCCACGGAGAACGGAATCGTAGATGAACTACACATAGCAAGCAATAATCATAATAGGACTTTCTATATCTACTATCCTACTCAAAACAACAAAAATATCTATGCCGGTATTTATTCGACTGAAGAAACCGATAAAGATCGCATACAAATCTTCCCCGGTAAGAAGCCAATTTATGCCAAAGAAACTGAAAACGGTTATTATTATCTCCGTGAAGGAGCCGGCGATGGTATGTGGGACCTCATGTCGGATAGACGGAGCAAAGGAGGAAGTTGGGTATCTGATCCCACCTATGGTTATATTGACTCCAGCATTGACGGGGTGGAACGTAACTGGGATATCCTGCATTGCAGAATGAAGGTTGCATATACGGATAACGGAACAGAATACGATATATACATGGTACTCAGTGACGGTAGAAAATGGCATGTAAACTTTACCGAGAGCAAGAAATAGGCTATTTGAGCAAGTCAACGACAGACGGACTGAGATAGCTGAGAAGGTCACGCGTTGCTATCTTCAGTTGCATTCCCCTCATCCCCGCAGATATAAAGACCGTGTCGAACAAAAGACAAGTGTCATTTATATATACGGGGTATGTTTTTTTCATACCTATAGGTGTACATCCGCCACGTATATAACCGGTGAGCGGCAGCAACTCTTTCATCTGAATCATCTGGCACGACTTGTTCCCGCTCACCTTGGCGGCTTTCTTGAGGTCCACCTCTGAATTGCCCGGGACGACGCACACAAACAGTCCGTTCTTGTCGCCGCGAAGGACAAGGGTCTTGAACACTCGGTTGATATCCTCACCCAACAGAGCTGCCACATGTGTGGCGCTCAGGTCGCTCTCGTCAACCTCGTAGGTGAAAATCTCGTATCGTATCTTTGCCGCGTCCAACAGACGCATGGCGTTAGTCTTAGTCGTTTTTTCTGCTTTCATCCTCTTTGAGCTTAAGAATATCCATCATTTTGAGCATCTCGTCTCTGAGTGCTGCAGCCTCCATGAAGTTGAGCTCCTTGGCTGCTTTGAGCATCTCACGGCGGGTCTTGTCTATCGTCTTTTGCAACTGTTGTGCGTTCATGCTGTTGATGACAGGGTCGGTCTTCGCCTCGAAGATCTGAGTAACCTGATAGTCACGCTCCTGCTCGTTCTTCTTGTTGAGCTGAGCGAGCGGACTGAGTCCGATAGCTTTCTTGATGGCGGTAGGTGTGATATGATGCTCCTCGTTGTATGCCATCTGCTTGCGTCGGCGTCGGTTGGTCTCGTCGATAGTCATCTGCATCGATGGTGTTATCTTATCGGCATACATAATGACCTTGCCGTTGGGGTGTCGTGCGGCTCGTCCTGCTGTCTGGGTGAGCGAGCGATGGTCGCGCAAGAACCCCTCTTTGTCGGCATCGAGGATAGCCACGAGGCTGACCTCCGGCAGGTCCAAGCCCTCGCGCAACAGGTTGACACCCACCAGCACATCGTATATACCTTTCCTCAAGTCTTCCATTATCTGCACGCGGTCGAGGGTATCGACATCGGAGTGTATGTATGCACACCTCACCCCGTTACGGCGGAGATAGTCGTCAAGCTCTTCTGCCATACGCTTGGTCAGAGTGGTAACGAGCACTCGCTCATCTCGCTCTGAGCGCTGACGTATCTGCTCCATCAGGTCGTCCACCTGATGCAGAGAGGGACGCACCTCTATCTCGGGGTCGAGCAGACCCGTAGGACGGATGAGCTGATCAACAACGACACCCTCACTCTGCTCTAACTCGTAGTCGGCAGGAGTGGCACTGACATAGATAGTCTGACCGGTCAGCTCGGTGAACTCATCGAAAGTGAGAGGACGGTTGTCGCGTGCCGCAGGCAGACGGAAGCCATACTCCACAAGGTTGTCTTTCCTTGCCTTGTCGCCACCATACATAGCATGTATCTGAGGTATGGTAACATGACTCTCGTCGATGACCAGCAGCATGTCGTCAGGGAAATAGTTGAGCAGGCAATAAGGGTGCGTACCGGGTTCGCGACCATCGAAATAGCGCGAGTAGTTCTCAATGCCCGAGCAATAGCCCAGCTCCTGAATCATCTCGATGTCGTAGCGCACCCGCTCGTCCAAGCGCTTGGCTTCCATCGTCTTGCCTATCGACATGAAATAATCGACTTGTTTCTTCAGGTCATCGCGGATGAGCTCGATAGCAGCCGTAGCCCTCTCTTTAGAGGTGACGAAGATGCTGGCGGGGAAGATATTGAAAGCATCGAAGTTGTCGAGCACATGGTTGTCGGTGGGCTCGAAGGTGTAGATCTCGTCTATCTCATTGCCCCAGAAGACCACTCTGAGTCCGTAGTCGGCGTAAGCGAGGAAGATATCGACTGTGTCGCCGCGCACACGGAAAGAGCCCCTGACAAAATCGAGGTCGTTGCGCACATAATGTATGTCAACCAGCTTGAGCAAGAACTCGTCTCTGACCATCGGTATCTCTTTGCTGATATGTATGGAGTTCTCGGAGAAATCTTGTGGGTTGCCTATGCCATACAGACAGCTCACCGACGACACCACTATCACATCTTGTCGTCCGGAGAGCAGGGCTGCGGTGGCACTCAGACGGAGCTTGTCGATCTCTTGGTTGATACTCAGGTCTTTCTCTATATAAGTGTCGGTAGAAGGGATATAAGCTTCGGGCTGGTAGTAGTCGTAATAACTGACGAAATACTCGACCGCGTTCTTTGGGAAGAAAGTTTTCATCTCTTGATAGAGCTGCGCGGCGAGGGTCTTGTTGTGCGAGAGGATGAGCGTAGGTCGCTGCACCTCATTGATGACATTGGCTATGGTGAAGGTCTTGCCTGAGCCTGTCACGCCAAGCAGGGTCTGGGCTCGCTGACCCGCTCTGAGACCCTCTACTAACTGACGGATAGCCTCAGGCTGATCGCCTGTAGGACGGAAAGAAGAAGTGAGTTGAAACTGTGCCATGGTTTTTTGGGTGTTCAAGATGAAAAGAAAAAACATAGATAGGCTATCACAAAAAGCCTTAATCACTATAATGAACGGCAAAAATACTAAAAATTTTGGTAATACGAAAAATTGTTGTATCTTTGCCGCCAAATAGTCTATTTTTATTGTTTAACTAATCATTTTATCTTATGAAGAAATTATTTTTTGCACTTGTTGCTCTGACGACTCTCACACTCGCATCTTGCGGCAACAAACCTGTTGAAAAAGAGGACACCACCGGCATTGAGATCACTGCCGAAGCACACGATATCGTTGTTAGCGCCTCTTTCTCGCCCAAACAGGCCACCACTCCTTATTACTGCGACCTGCTTCCTAAGAGCGAACTGCAAGGTATAGCTCAAGAAGCTGTAGCTGATTCAATTGTAGGCTGGATCAAACAAAGCCTTGAGTATTACAAAGCTCTGTATGAGATGTTCGAGATGGAGTTTGACATGAGCTTTGAAGATTATGCTTCTGTTGGCAAGGTAGAGTTCGAAGAAGGCTATGAGGCTAACACCGAGTATGTTGCTGTTGCTTTCTATCTTGACCTCGACAAAGAGGCTGCTCTTGATGGCAAGGTCTATACCAAAGATGTTACCACCGGCGCTCTGCCTAAGTCAGACCTCCAGCTCACTCTCGCTTATAACGAGATAACCCAATGCCTCGACATCACCGCTTCTAACCAGACCGAGCCCTACTACGTAGCACTCTTCTCTGCTTCGATGTATGCTCGCTATACTGACAACGGCTACACCGATGCTGAGCTCCTCGCTGAAGATCTGGAGTCGCTGCTCGAGTACTATCCTGACTACTCAGTTGAAGACTGGATGTTCCAAGGCAACTACTCTTACGATTTCGCAGAGGATTACGGCATTGAAGAGAGCGACTCTTTCGTAGCTCTCGCAGGCCACTACTACTATGGTTATATCAACTCAGATGTGGCTAAGGTTCAGTTCGACTATGAGGTTGAAGACCCCGCCGCAAGCGTTAAGGCTTACATGGCTCCCACCGTTAAACGCGTTCTGCGCGAGCAAATGCCTATCCGCGTTAAAGGTCTCAAACACTAAGAAGTGTATAGAATAACAACACAAAAAGAGACGGTCTGAGACCGTCTCTTTTTGTATTGTTAGAGGTTAGACCGCGTTGCTGTTAGATGTTAGACCGCGTTGCTGTTAGAGGTTAGACCACTGCGTTGTTAGAACGCTACGCTGTTAGATGTTAGACCACTGCGCTGTTAGATCGCTGCGCTGTTAGGGGTAAAAAAAAGACGGTGCATTGCACCGTCTCGTATCTGCAGGCGTTGCCTGCAAGAATAAGAGATGATTATTTATCATCGTGTGCGTGAAGCTGCTGAACATAGATAGCATGCATCATCTTCTCGCGTTTCTTCTCTGATGGTTTCTCGAACTGCTGACGACGACGGAGCTCTTTGATGACACCGGTCTTCTCGAATTTGCGTTTGAACTTCTTGAGAGCGCGCTCGATGTTCTCACCATCTTTTACGGGTACTACGATCATAATAGTTGTGTATTAAAAAGTTAAAGATTAAATTTCGTTTTTGTTTGGAAGTGGTCTTGACCACCTGAAACCACTCACTCGTTCTCCGTCAGTTGACGGGACAAGCAAGCCTGTTTATCTCATACGAGACATGTTATATTTGAGTTGACTGATAATAACTTAGGTGCAATACCTCCTTCCAATTTTACTTCTTATCGCCGATTTTAGGGCGAAAGCGACTGCAAAAGTACAACAATTCTTTTAATTACACAAACAAATGGTGTAAAAAAGTTGTTAGACCACTGCGTTGTTAGATCACTTCGTTGTTAGACCACTTCGCTGTTAGAACACTTCGTTATTAGCTCGCTTCACTCAGAGACGTCCACGCCGCATGGTCTCCCCCTCCTTCCCCCGGAGGGAGGGGGTGAGGGGGCGGGAGGGATGCGATTAGACCGCTGCGCTGTTAGACGTTAGACCCGCATGGAGCTCCCCTCCATGATAAGGAGGGGCAGGGGTGGTAGATAGAAGACCACTTCGTTGTTAGAACGCTGCGCTGTTAGACCACTTCGTTGTTAGAATATTCACCTTTCCACTATCTGTCCGAGGGGTGTGATTAGTCGGCCGTCGGGCATGAGGATGAAGATCTGTTGGTCGCGTATGATCTTACGTGGTTGGGTCGGGTCGGACTCGAGGGCAGGAGCCGACTGATGTTCGTCAACAAAGAGAGCCTCTATCTTGGCGTTACCTTCAACCACATATACTCGTGGGTTGTCGGTCTGAGCGTCGGACCACTGCAGGAAGCGATAGCCTCTGTTAGCCACTGCCTCGATAGTTACCTCTTGCAGGTAGGCATATCGTCCTGTACCGCTCACTCGTCCTTGTGTAGGGTCACATGTAACCTCAAGGGCATATCTGAGAGGTTCGAACAGAGCTGTATATTCTTTGTTGCCGTTCATGAGAATGGTTCTCGGGTTGAGTGCACTACCGTCCGACCAAGAGCGGAAGGAGTAGTGCTCGGCGGGTATGATATATGCGGCTACTCGTTGGTTCTCTTCTATTTGGAAGACGCCTGCCTCTTGTTGTATGGTGTCGTTCTTCTCATCGATGACGACGAACGAGCCTGTCTCAAGAGGAGAGGCGAGCAGCGTGAGGGTGTAGTAGTTACGCTGTTCGGTAGAGTCGTTATAGTCGCGTTTGACGCTGATGGTTAGTTGTCCTTGCGCCCCGTTGAGCACTCTGACATATGCGAACATGTCGCATCGTTGCAGCCATCCGCTCACCACGCCTCGTGTTATCTCGAACGACTGTGCGGTAGCGAGTGAGTGATAGCCGTCGGCGAGCAGGTGCACATTGCTCGGCTGCATGAGGAAGTCGCAGGTGTCGGCGATGAACATCTCAAGGGTGGACGCGCCGTCCCATCTGACCTCCATATCTTTCTCTTCCCAGTCGGGCAGATAGAGAGCATAGACCTGCGCGAAGTTGTTCTGCGGTATGGCTGTTGTCTGTTTGGCTTCCATGACCAGAGAGCGTGTGTCGCACGAAGGCACGTAGGGCTCGAAGGTGAGCGTGCCGGCGTCTTGTCCGACGAAACGGAGATAGAGGTTGCCGTCGAGTGTTTTCTTCCCTAACTGCGAGAGCTCGTAGGCAGTGAGTTGGAGCCTATAGAGGTCGAAGCCTCGCCATGGTGTGAGGGTATATTGTGCGAGCAGCTCGTCGGTAGCGGTGAGCGGGTCGAAGCCGCAGGTGGTGCCTATATAGATACTGAGCGGCTCTTTGCCGGTCCAGAGGAAGCGTACCGGCACTTTGTTGGCAGGCATGGTGTTGGTGTTGATACGCGCCACCACCTCATTGACCTTACTTATCTCCATTGACTTACCATAGCCCAGCTCCGGTGTCTGTTCCTCGCATTGTTTGACGCGGGCATCGAGTGAGAAGTTGATAGAGTAGATGAGCACATCTCCCGACTCGGCAGTAACATATATGCGTGCGGTGCCCGGTACCTCGAGTATCTGACGGATATACACGCGTGCTGTGTTGACGGTAGGTATAGCCGTGACGATAGGCATCTTGATGATATCTTTCGAGTAGGTATATCGTGTGGGACTGAAGCCGTTGACAGCCGTTCCGTCGATAGTGATGAGCGAGAGTGAGGCGTCACTGTTCTTCGGACGGGTGAAGTGCACGGTGTAGGTGAAGGTGTTGCCGGCTTCGGCTGTCACCCGTATCTTCGCCGTCCCCGGCACTTTGCTCACGTTCTCCACCACTGCCTTGGCCTTAGCGCTGCGGGTGGTGCACGTCAGCTTAGGCAACTCGCTATCGGTCTGAATAGTGTAGTTCTGCTGCGAGGGCGAGAAAGAGGTGTACTCTACTCCGTCAACCGAAAGCGAGAGCAGGGTGGCGTCATAGTCTTTGGTATCGGGAGCGACGCTGATGTTCAGACTATAGGCTTTCAGTCGGATGATGAGAGAGTCGCGGGTGGCGTTGTATCTCCATATCTCTTCGAAAGGTGAGGTATAAGCCACCTGTGCTGATGCTATAGCGGCGTTGATGTCAGTGCCTTGAGGCAGTACGGCGGTGATAGATGAGTCTTTCTCGTTGATCTGTGCATACACTCCGGCGATGAGGTAAGAGCTCAGATAGACACATGTATCCACCTCTTCGATATAGAGAGTGCCCTCCGACTTGGTGTTGAGACGTACATAGACATCGGTGGACATGAGGTCGGCGAGTATCTCCATCGACGACTCTTTGGTCATGAGCACTCGGCTGGATGAGGTGAGTATGTATCTCTTATAGTAGGTGGAATCGACAGTTGTGTTTATCTCGCACTCTTTGCCGAAATAGAAAGAGAGGGGCTCTTTGCCGTCCCATCGGAGGATATAGTTATTATCTATCCAATCGCCGAGAGGCCACGAGAAGACGGTGGCGGTATCGTCGAGTGTGATGGGCTGCTTGGCTATATATTGCAATGTTACTGCCTGTTTCTGGCAGTTGTTAGAGAGTGAGGCTGCTTTGATGCTTATTCTGCCTTTGCCATAGGAGGTGAAGCACATATATGCGGGCACTTGATACTTGATGCCTGCTCTCGAGAGCAGGTTCCTCACGGTGCGGTCGAAGGTGATGGCATAAGCTTCGTCTCCTTCCAGCTCTGTCTTCTTCCATGTCTCAGAGATAGGGAAATGTATGTCGTAGTCGTTTGCGGCCTGGCGTATGAGGTCGGCAAGCTTAGGGTCGTCATAGACACCGGGGGTACAAGTGAAGTCGAGGCTCACCTTCGGCAGTTTGTCGGCTTTGTTGTCGGGTATGTAATAGAGGGTAAGCGGCAGGTCGTAAGAGGTGGATACGAACCAATGGTCGCCCACTTCCATCTCTTGGTAGAAATCATCGTCAACATAGGTGGCGCGTTCGCACACGTTATTGTTCTGCGCCACGAGCACCGAGCTTATCGTTATGGCGAGCAGGGATAGAAAGAGTCGTTTCATGACTGAAGGAGGTGGTTAGGGTTGTTTATTTCTCTATTCTGAAAGGGAAGCTACCGACGAGGTTCCCGTCGATGAAGAAGTCGGCGTTGTAGGTACCTATCTGCAGCACCTCTTCCACGTTCCAATACATCACATCGCTCATCTGTTCGCCGGCGTACTCGAAGTCTTTCTTCACCGAGTATTCAATGTCTCTGTTCTCGAAGCGGAAGCGGTTGTCGGGCTCTTTGACCATGACCTCTCCGTCGGGTCGGCGCAGTCGGAGGTAGATTGTCTTCATGCCCACAGCGGTGGTGATGTTCTTCATGACGGTGTAAGAGAACTGTATCTTCGCCACCTTATGTGCTCTTTTGGTCTTGCGGTCGCGGTCGTTGAGCAGTGTCACGCCTAAGTCGGTAACCTCCATCATTGAGGCGCGTGTGACGACCTCTGTGAGCTTCTGTTTCTCCTCTTCGAGTTGCGTTGCTTTGGTTGAGACCTCAGCGAACTGCCTTTTGACCTCACGGTTCTCGTTGACGAGTCGTTTGTTCTGTTGGTCAAGCGAGTCGATCTGGTGCACATACTGCACCATGACGGCTCTGACGGTAGCGAGCTCTTTCTTGAGCTCGTTGATGCGTCGAGCGTTGGTTGCTTTGGTTATACGCAGCTCTTCGAGCAGGTCTTGCACCCGCTGTTTCTCTTGTGAGAGCAGCTCGACGAGCGAGTCGTTGTGCAGACTGCCCATCTGATAGCCGTCGTATTGTATGGCGAGCTCTTCGTACTCGTTTTCCAGCTGTTCTTTCTCGAAAGTCATCTGTTCGACTATCTCTGCCATCTCTGTTTGTTGTTGTTGGTTCTTGATGAGCAGGAAAGCGATAGCGGCTGCCATAGCTATGACTACGGCGATAAGGATGTAGAGTGTTGATTTTTTCATAATAGGTCAATGATTTTTTCGAGTCTTACTCCTCTGGAGCCTTTCAGTAAGATAGTATATCCCTCAATGGGGTTGCTGAGGACATAGTCTCGCAGTTGCTCGACGGTGTCGAAGACGGGATAAGGCGGGTTGGTCTGTTTGAAGCAGTTGCCCACGAGCATCACATGTTGCTGTTTCTGTTCGGCGAGCATGTTGACGATGTTCTGATGTTCGAGCTTCGAGTACTCTCCGAGCTCGAGCATGTCGCCGAGGATGAACAGACAGGGGTCGTTGTGGTAGGTGGTCAAGAAGCTGCTGATGGCGGCGTTCATCGATGTGGGATTAGCATTATAGGCATCGATGATGAGTCGGTTATGGCGGGTGAGCATCACCTCGGAGCGGTTGTTCTTGGGTATGTATGCACGGACGGCCTCTTTGGCGATGTCTGTGTCGATGCCCATGTATTGTCCGATAGTCAGGGCCGCCTCTATGTTCTCTGCGTTGTAGTTGCCTTCGAGGTGTGTATGGCTGAGCATAGGTGTGTTATGGTAGCCTATGGTGAGCACTTTGTCGGAGAGGTGCTGTCGCGCCATGTCGGCGAGGTGTGGGTTGTCGAGGTTACGGAAGACGACGGTCTTCAGACCCTGCTCGGCTCTGAGAGAGAGGTAGTCGTAGAGCTCGGCTTTCGTCTGTTTGACCCCCTCGAAAGAGCCGAAGCCGAGCAGGTGTGCTTTGCCCACATTGGTGATGAGTCCCATGTCGGGCTCGGCTATCTCTACCAGCTCGCGTATGTCTGCGGGGTGTGAGGCACCCATCTCCACTATAGCCATCTCGTGCGAGTCGTTGAGCTGGAGCAGGGTGAGTGGTACGCCTACTTGGTTGTTGAGGTTGCCTTGAGTGTAGTGGATGTGATACTTAGTAGAGAGCACAGCGGCAGTGAGCTCTTTGGTGGTTGTCTTGCCGTTGGTGCCGGTGATGGCGAGTATAGGCTTTGCCCATTGACGCCGCCATTGACGAGCTAAGTCTTGCAGGGCGAGCAGACAGTTGTCAACCTCAACGACCCTTGCTTGCAGGTCGGCAGGCACATCCACCTGCTCATCAACCACCACATACTCAGCCCCTTGAAGGAGAGCCTGATGAGCGAAAGTGTTGCCGTTGAAATGCTCGCCTTTAAGCGCAAAGAACACGCAACCTGCCTTCAGGTTGCGTGTGTCGGTAGAGACAGATATGCTCTGTTTATTTCTTATTAGGAAGTTCCAATCCATAACCTTTCTTCTTATCTTCTATCTTTAGCATGAAAGCGAGAATGAAAGCGAGAACGCCGAAGGAGGCGAACACTATCATCGGCACGAGGTATCCGTTGGTAGCCACGCGCAGCTTACCGATGAGCAGAGGCACGAGACACAGTCCTACGTTCTGCACCCAGAAGATGAGGCAGTATGCCGAACCGAGCACTTTCTCGTCGATGATCTTCGGTACGCTGGGCCACATCGATGCGGGCACGAGCGAGAAGCTCACTCCGAGCATCATCGAGGCTCCCTTACCTTTGTAGTCGATGAAAGCACCGAGGAAAGGTGTGAGCACCATAGCGAGTATGGGGAACCACTTGAACAGTCCGGCTGCCTCTGCGTTAGAGATATTAAGGGTCTCCTCCAAGTAGTTGGTAGCGAAGCGTTGGAAGGGGAAGATTGCCGAGTAGTAGAGCACGCAGAGGAGGGCTATGATCCAGAACATCTTCGACGAGAAGATCTGCTTGAGGTCGCTCACATGGAACTCATCTTCCGGATCTTTGGTGCTTGGCGCCTCACCCATAGCCACGAGTTGTTGGTCGAAGCGCACATCCATGATGGTGAAGACGAAGAAGTTTATCAGTCCGATGACGAGCAGCAGAGCAGCGAAGAGCAGCGGAGCCACTACGCTGTTCTGTCCGTTGACAGCGAAGTGTTGACTGATCATAGGTGAGAGCCACATGGCAGCGAACACGCCCACGCGTGCTATAGCCATCTCTAAGCCCATAGCCAGAGCCATCTCCTTACCTTTGAACCATTTAGCGAGTATCTTACTCACTGTTGTGCCCGCCATCTCACAGCCGCAGCCGAAGATCATGAAGCCGAACATTGCCATCTTTGCAGAGCCGGGCATGGTGGTCCACCACGAGTTGAGCCAAGAGATATTGTTAGCATCGAACCAATCGGATATGCCTATATACTTGATAGCGGCACCGATGACCATGAGAGATGCTGAGAGCAGACCTGTGAAGCGTACTCCCATCTTATCGAGGATGATACCGGCAAGGATAAGGAAGCCGAACACATTGAGCAGATATTCGCCGGCAGCATAGGTGCCGAAGACTCCCTGGTCCCAACCGAGGGTATCGTTGAGCAAGGAAGCGAGTGGTGAGAGGATGTCAACGAACATGTATGCGAAGAACATCATCGATGCCACCAGGACGAGCACTGTCCAGCGCGCCCATGCTTTGTCGCGCAGACATTGTTGGATTTTTTCAGTCATAGTGATATGCTTTATTTTGTCTCATTGAGGTCTGACGACCGATACTGACAGCCCATGCTAAAGGTCGCTCCACGGGTCTTTGTCGGCTCGTGGAGTTCCTTTGGTACGCTTCAGCCACTCGGCTTTCTTGCGGGCATACTCTTCGTAATGTTTCTCGAGATAATTGTCAGCCATCAGCCAACCGTTTATGTGGTTAAGACTTGTATTATTTGATACCTAACTTAGCTTTGACAGCGGGGTTGAGGTCGATAGCATCGGGCGAGATGTAGATCAGGGCCACGGTGTCGAACACATAGGTCATACCTTGCTCTTCGCCTACCGCTTTGATGGTCTTAACCATACGCTCTTGTATAGGAGCTACCAGCTCTTGTTGTTTCTTCTGGAGGTCTTGTTGAACTGTTTGTGCAAACACCTCTATGCGCTGTTGCAACTCGGTGAGCTCTTGCTGACGGAACTGCTTCATCGACTCGGTGAGTGTGGGCTCGGCTTGCTGATAGTCAGCCACTTTCTTATTGAACTCCTCACGCATCACTACGAACTGATTCTCATAATCGCTCTGGATAGAGTCCATACGCGCCTGAACGGCTTTGAGCTCAGGCATCTGCGAGAAGAGTTCCTGGGTGTTGACATGTCCGAACTTCTGGGCACTTGCAAGCATAGGCAGCATAAGTGCAATAGCAAAAAAGATTTTTTTCATTGTTGTATAACTTTAAGATTTATATTCGTTTGATTTAGTGTCTTATCTTAGTGTCTTATCTAAGCGTCTTATCTCAGTGTTTTATCTACCACCCCTGCCCCTCCTTATCAAGGAGGGGAGCGCCATGCGGAGAAGAAGCTTATCTGTTACCCCCTCCCGCCCCCTCACCCCCTCCCTCCAGGGGAAGGAGGGGGAGACCATG
>CAMHOK010000012.1 GCA_946186735.1 uncultured Bacteroidales bacterium | reverse complement strand
AATAGTTCTGCTCGCACTACTAATGTGCTGAAAGATACCCCTGCACAATTTTTCCAGTCGCAAGTACCAGAACACGAAAACATCGTAATTCCTGTTGTTTCATCGGAAAACAGACGATATATTCCTATGTGTTTTATGCCTGCGGGAAATGTCTATACCAACGCGCTTTTTTATGTGGATAATGCAGATATATACACTTTTGGCATACTTGAATCCAATGTGCACATGGCGTGGATGCGGGTGGTGTGCGGACGATTGGAAATGCGCTATCGCTATTCTAATGATATAGTCTATAATAATTTCCCCTTCCCAAAGCCGACTGAAGAACAGCGCAAACAGATAGAGCAAACGGCAAAGGCAATACTTGATGCTCGTGCGAAATATCCTGACAGCAGCCTTGCAGCGTTGTATGACGAATTATCAATGCCGCCTGAACTGCGGAAAGCCCACCAAGAGAACGACCGCGCCGTGATGGCGGCGTATGGTTTTTCGCCGAAGATGACCGAGAGCGAATGCGTGGCGGAGCTGTTTAAGATGTATCAGGAAATGACGAAATAGAGGGATGACCCCGAATAAAATTCGGGGGAATGGACGGAGATTTTTGAAGCCCCGAATAAAATTCGGGGGGATGGACGGAGATTTTTAGAACCCCGAATAAAATTCGGGGGAATGGACGGAGATTTTTGGAGCCCTGAATAAAATTCGGGGGAATAGACGGAGATTTTTGGAACCCGAATAAAATTCGGGGGAATGTACGGAGATTTTTGGAACCCTGAATAAAATTCGGGGGAATGGACGGAGTTTTTTGGAGCCCCGAATAATTCGGGGGAATGGACGGAGATTTTTGGAACCCGAATAAAATTCGGGGGAATGGACGGAGGAAAAAGGCAAAATTAAAATAGAAACACTATGGCAGACGACAAATGGCATTGGCAGGAAATGGGAACAGCATGGAAGGGTGTCGGCATTTATCATGTGACGCTCACAGTCCAAAGTCGGGAGCCATTGCTCGGGAATCTCATCATTCCTAACAACGACCCCACAAAAGCATGGGTAGAACGGACTGAACTCGGTGAGGCAGTGACAGAAGAGGCACTCAGGATTAACCGTTATTATCCTGAGATTAGAGTCATTCAGCATTGTCTAATGCCCGACCATCTGCATATTATCTATTATGTTACAAAGCCCATGACCAAAAGTATTAAAACCGTGATTCGAGGGCTTTGGCAGGGGATGAAGAAGTTAGGAAGGGCATATACGGAGGGAAAGCGACCTCCGTTAATTAGCCCCGAATTAAATTCGGGGGAAATAGACGGAGATGTGGAAAGCCCCAAATTAAATTCAGGGGAAATAGACGGAGATGTGGAGAGCCCCGAAATAAATTCGGGGACAACAAACGGAGAGAAAGGGAAGACAATCGGAGATTTCGCATTCCCTATATTCACCGAGGTGCCGTTTATCAGACCGCTGTCGAGGCGGGGGCAGCTGCAGACGATGATACGCTATGTGCAGATGAACCCACAACGGCTCGCGACCAAACGCTTGAAGCCCGGTTATTTCAGGGTGCAAAGAGAGATAGAGATAGCAGGACGGCAATATAGCGGCGTGGGTAACATAGCATTGCTACAAGCGGAGCATTTTATGCCGGTGCATGTAAGGCGTACAATGGTAGAAGCGGCAGAGCATGGAGAGCAGACACAACTGCGCAATTATATGAACGGTTGTGTGTTGGCAGCAAGAAAAAGAACAGTGATGGTGTCGCCTTTTATCTCGCCAAAAGAGAAAGAGGTGATGGCGGTGTTGCTCAAAGAGGAACATCCCATTATAATGCTTGCCGACAATGGCTTTGGCGAATACTACAAGCCAAGCGATGCACTCTTCAATGCAGTGGCGGCAGGGCGGATGTTGATACTCTCGCCATGGGAACATGACGATAAGAAACAGCACATCACTCGCGAAGAATGTGTGGCATTGAACGGGATGGCAGAACAGATATGCTCGATAGGACAAAGCCCCGAATAAAATTAGGGGAAAATGGAAGGAGAGAAAAAAAATTATGACTCGGGAAAAGGAGATTTACAGAATCACGATTATTGGCGGGATAGTCAATATCCTGCTTACTGCTCTTAAGTTTGCAGCCGGCGTTCTCGGTGCTTCTGCTGCCATGCTTGCCGATGCTGTTCATTCGCTGAGCGACCTGCTGACCGACTTCATCGTGCTGGTCTTTGTGCGCATCGGCAGCCGTCCGGCTGACAGCGACCACCACTATGGTCATGGCAAATATGAGA
Source organism: uncultured Bacteroidales bacterium (assembly GCA_946186735.1). Taxonomy (GTDB): domain Bacteria; phylum Bacteroidota; class Bacteroidia; order Bacteroidales; family Paludibacteraceae; genus Colicola. Next base: position 27,240 of record CAMHOK010000012.1, on the reverse strand, counting down.
CCCTTGCCACTACTATTGTCGGACTCTCGCTCCTTGCCGCCGGCGGTATCCTGCTTGCAGGAGGCATAGAGAAAGTCTATGCCGTATCACAAGGTGAGGCAATAGCCCTGCCCGGACGGATAGCACTATGGGCTGCACTCATCAGTATAGCTGCCAAAGAGGCCGTTTATCAGGTTACAGCACGAATAGCCAAACGCCTTGACGCACCTGTTCTGAAAGCCAACGCATGGCACCACCGCACTGATGCCCTGTCCTCTGTCGCCACTGCAATAGGTATAGGCGGAGCACTCCTCTTAGGCGGACAATGGGCTGTTCTGGACCCGATAGCGGCTATATTGGTAAGCCTGTTTATTATCATTACGGCTGCCAAACTCATACATCAATCAATGCAGGAGCTGTTGGAGAGAAGTCTGCCCAAAGAGGTTGAAGACGCGATTCGCGACATAGTGGCTGAAGATAATGAGATGAGCGAGTTGCATAACCTGCGCACACGCCGTGTAGGCAATGTAATCTCTATTGAGATGCACCTGCGCATGCCCGGCGATACCACCCTTACCGAAGCGCATCGCCATACCATGCTCCTTGAACAACGACTTCGCCAACGCTTCGGCAACGGCACGCTAATCAATATCCACCTCGAACCGCTTAAGATTGATGGTCACTATCCCGCATAAGTGAGTATAGGACTTTTGTTTGCCGGAGGTTAGAACAGACGCTTGCCAGCGCGGATGAGGCGCTCGTGCAGTGGCATCTTCTGCGGAGCTGCTATTTCTTCTGTTTTAACAATCTGAACATCACCGCTGATATCAAAACTCAGAGTGGCACCGTCGGCGCGCACGTCGATAGTGACGGGTGCTCCCATGACGAGTGGCAGGTTGACATCGTCGTGTCCGGCAGGAAAACCGCACAAGACAGGTATGTTATACTCAACAAGGTAAGGCCGCAACATCTCCTCCACGCTCATGTTGAACTCCGTACCGCAGTCGGCGAACTCACCGAGAACAACACCCTTGCAGCGGTCGAGCACTCCGTTGAGCTTGAGGATGTTGAACTGACGGTCGATATTATGCATCGACTCGCCCACCTCTTCGATGAAGAGTATGATGTCTTTGCCTAAGGTAGCATCAGCTTGTGTGCCTATGTTTGGTGCGAAAGTGCAGATGTTGCCTCCCACGAGTGTGCCGGTGGCTTTTCCGATGATGTTCTGCGGGTGTGCGGGCAGCTCGTATCGCGGGAGTGTGCCCAGCAGTATGTCGCGCATGAGTGTGCTCGTGGCATCGGTGCCGCCGTCAGCAAGGAAAGAGCTCATCGTCCCATGAACACTCATCACTCCGGCACGGGTGAACAGACCATGCAGCGTGGTGATATCGCTGAACCCCACTATCCATTTGTTGGCAGAACTGATCTCGCTGAGCGTGAGCTCGTTGATGAGCTGTATGGTGCCATAACCGCCACGGTTACAGATGATAGCTTTGATCTCAGGGTCTGTGAGTGCCCAACGGAGGTCGCTGACGCGCTGCTCGATAGTGCCTGCATACTTGTTCTCATATACAGCGCCCACATTCTCTCCTATGACAGGCTCTAAGCCCCAGCCACGAAGGACCTCTGCCGTCTTCTCTACGTTCTCCATCGACGTGAAGTAAGAGGGTGAGATAAGTGCCACTTTGTCGCCTGCCTTAAGATAAGCAGGTGCCGTGCAACTGAGCTCAATACCTTGCTTAGGGTCTGAGGGGTTGTTCTTGTTGTCGCAAGATGTGAGCATGGTCAGCACAAGAGCTGCCACGATAGTTAATGTCAGATGTTTCATTTGGTTGTGTGTTGGTTAATGTATGTCGTTGCAAATAGTGTGCAAAGTTAATCTTTTTTCTTCAGATGGGCAAAAAAATATCCAACTGACTTGTAGTGGCAGTCAGAAGCTCTTCCTTTGCAGCGTAAATCGGGGAAAAGCGGGCCTGACTCTCATCTGTGGCGAACAGCACACTAAATCACGCAAAAATAATGCGGAACTTTAGTGACTAAAATTTTGTGATTTAGAAGATTTTTTGTATCTTTGCGAGCGTTATTTCGATTTCTCATAACAAAACATCACTCATAATGAAACGAATCCTCCTCATCTTATCTGTTTGTCTGTTGTCGGTAGTCTGTTATGCTCAAGGTAGGGCTAAAGACATCCGTCAGACTTATCTTTGGGATGTAACCTTGTCAATGAAAGGTTATAACGGTGCTCCCAATATCTACGACAAGGTGGTCGATGTGATGATCAGAGACATCAACTCTATCACCAACGAGCGCACCGAGATAGTCGTTATCCCCTTCCAGAACACTGCCTACTGTGATGTATGGCGCACTATGGCAACGCCGGAGGGCAAGAGGCAGATGATCAAGAAGATAAAAGAGTACGATAACAAGAGCTTCACCAACACCAATATCTCGGCGCCTCTGGAGAACGTGGTCAATAATATCTTCACTGCCGATAAGATAGATATCCTCAAGCTCATGACAGACGGCAATGACAATGTCAATCCTGTCCGTCTGCACGAGTTGCTTGACCAATGGTGCGCTATTGCCAAGGCGAAAGATGCGTACGGCTATTATATCCTGCTCACCAGCGCAGCTAAGGACGGTGATATCTCTCTTCAGCTCAGGGGAATATGCAATTTTGAAGAGGTGGATGTGACCGATGGTAACTACACGGGTATAACCGAGATAGTGCAAGAGACCTCTGCTTTTGCCGAGGGCATACCTTTCAATATCCGTGACGAGTACAACAAGCCCAAGCGTCTCGAGTTCATCCAATATATGGGTAGCGAAGTGCCGGTGGGTTTCAAGATCCGTTTCAAGACCCGTCCTAACGCTTATGTGGAGATAGACGAGGTGGTAGCAATCCGTCAAGACAACAGCGTGGAGATACACCCGCACTTCCTCATGTCGCAAGACTCGCTCATGAGCACCCTGCCGACTGATTATCCGCTAAACGACATCGTTCTCGACTATGAGCCCACCGAAGAGATGCAGACCGGTAAGTTCGCTTTCACTCGTTTGGTGGACGACCATTGCCAACTACTTCTTATCAATAAACCCGAAAAAACTGTCCGTATCTATGTTAAGCAATAAAGTCAAATATCTGTTACTTGTGGCTGTAGCGTCTCTCACGGTAGCCTGCAACAACTCTAAAGACCAGGCTCTCTTGTGGGGAGAGACGAAGTGTTACGACGATTTTCTCTGGGTCAAGCAGACGCCCGACACGCTCAAGCAGACCCTCTGTTTCGACTTCAACGACGATGCCCGCCGTTATATGCATGAGCCGCTCAAGCTCGGTGTGTTCAAGAAAGGCGAGAACAACGAGTTCGTGCAACTCAAAGAAGATGAGGTCGAGCTCTTCGTTGACGGGCAGAAGGTGGAGGGCAATGTGCTGACAGTGCCGGTGTCGTGCCAAGAGATGGAGGTGGGAGTAGTGCTCACCAAGAATGCCGAAGTGAAGACGCATTATTGGTATCTTCGTCCTATCGACACCGCCGGACTGGAGCGTATCAATGATAAGGCTGTCAGTGCCGCTTCCGACGACGATGCGATCATGTCTATCAAGCTCCGTAAGAGCCACAGGATGAACCCGCTGGCTGAGGGACTGCTCATCTTCGCACTCATAGTGCTGGGAACGCTGATCTTATGGTTCGTCGTCATCAAACCTATTCAGTTCCCGTCTTTCGGTGTGAACAAGTTAGAGCTGATAGGACCCGAGCCTTACCTTAACACTATCAAGCTCAGACGCTATCGTAAGCTCGTGCTCACCTCTAAAACAACGACACAGAGTTGGCTCAGCCGCGTGTTCACCGGAGAGATCAAGTACTCGGTCAATCAGATATGGACGGCTGATGTGGTGTTCGAACCCAAAGACAAAAGGAGTATCCGTATCCGCCCGGCAAAGAACGAATATCTGACTGATGCGCGGATAATGAAGATTGACGAAGAATATACTTTGGAGAACCTCACAACCCAAAGCAAAACAATAATGAAAATATCATAAATCGAAATAACTATGGCAACTAAGATTAAACGCTGTCTCTATGTGGGACTTGGTGGAACAGGTATGAACGCACTTCTTCATACCAAGAAGATGTTTGTTGACACCTACGGAGAAGTGCCTCCGATGGTAGGTTTTTTAGGAATAGATACCGATGGTGGTGCATATAAGAAGTCGCTCACCTCTGTCAACGGCGAGGATATAGTCCTTGTGCCTAACGAGCAGTTCCCTATCTTTGTGGAAGATGCACGTGCCGTCTATGAGGTCAACAAAGAAGACATGTCGTGGGTGCCTGCGCCTAATGTCAACGATTTGGATAAGATGACCTTAGGTGCAGGACAGATACGCACCAACGGTCGTTTTGCTTTCACCGCTCATTATAGCAACTTAGCAGCAAAAGTTAAGTCCACTATCAACCAGATAACCAATGCCCGACTCATTGATAATGCCCAATATGAGCTCTTGAGCAACGAGGTGGAGATACATATCATCTTCTCTCTTGGCGGCGGTACAGGTTGCGGCACGTTCATCAACATGGCATACCTGCTGCGTCAGGAGGTGCCAAAGTGCAAGCTGACGGCATACGCTGTCTTGCCCGATGTGTTCCGCGCTATGTCCACCTACGGCATGGCTAATGTCAAGCCTAACGCTTATGGTGCTATGTGCGATTTGGATTACCTGATGCATATAGGGATCAGCAGTGAGCCGCTGCAACTCGCTTACAACAAAGGCATCTCGCAGGTGGTTAACAAAGAGCCTTTCGATGCCGTCATCTTCATCGACAACAAGAACGCTAACGGCGACACCTATACTCATATCGACGAGCTCACAGAGATGATCTCGTTGGCGCTCGTCACCTCTGCCGGTGAGCTCAGCTCGGCAACAGCCTCCGTCAGCGACAACCTCGCCAAAGAGATACGCAAGGGTACACGCGATATCGAGAACAAGAAAGCATGGGCTGCAGGTATGGGTATATGCGAGCTCATCTATCGCAACACCGCCATCAGCAAGATCTACGCTATCAAGGCAGCTAAGATACTCATCGAACGCCTGTTCAACTCGTGCGAAGATACCGACACTATCGTCAACGCATGGATCGACTCACCAGAGGTGAACATACGCGAGAACAACGGCAACGACCATGTCATCGACTATGTGGCGCAGAAACTGCCTAAGCATAGTATCGAGTCTATCGACCCGTCAGAGCCTACCTCCGCTATCGACCTCTACCTGCAACAGAACAAACTCAAGGACGAAGAGGTAACAGCCAAAGTGACGGCTCTCACTACCAAGGTACGCTCAGAACTGCGTAAGCTGCTCATACAGTATATCAACAAAGAGTGTGGCGTCTCTACCTGTCAGAACATACTCGAAGGTATTGAGGCACAGGTGGATATCTTCATCAAAGAGATGAAGAAAGAGAAAGAAGAGTGGACCGACAAAGAGCCTAAGTTCCTTACCTCCGTCAACTCGGCTATCGACGACCTGAAAGCCTACGACAATCGTTTCTTCAAGACCAAGAGCAAGATGCAAGAGTTAGAAGACGACCTGCGTCAGGAGGCGCAGAAACTATGCGTCTGCCAGCGTGAGATCAGTCGTCGCGACGCCGCCATCCAAGTCTTCAACGCCGTCAAGGCTATGCTCGGTGAGGCTCAGAGCAAACTCAACATCATAGCCAACAGCCTCATCGCTGTAGGTAAGACCCTGACCTCTAAGCTCGCACAGATGCAGAACGATGTCATCCAAGCCACCCAGACCTTCCAGATCGATCTGGCACAGTCGCTCATCACCTCACTCACAGTGAAGGCAGAAGAGATACAGGTGTCCGACTTCGTGCGTACACTGCCCGGAGAGAGGAAGATCTATGGCTTCGAGGAGTATAGTCAAGAAGAGATAGAAGAGTTCATCATGAAATATACTCGTATGCTTCATACCACCAAGCAGCACCTGAACACAACCATTGATGATGTGGTCAACGGTCTGTCAGACGATGATTTTGAGCGTATCGTGCGCGCTGCCATCGCTAAGTCGCAACCGCTGCTCCGCTACGACTACCATGGCTATCAGCCCGACGAGTCGCCGCGCGACAGCTTCTACATAGGCGTCAGCGACAAGAAGAACAGCCGACTCTTCAAAGACGACTATTTCAAGAAACTGGTGCAAGGTACTGCCGACTGCGACTTCTCTAACATCGGCAGCACAGAGAAGATAGTCATCTACCGACTCATCGGCGTGCTGCCCGCATATAGCATATCGTCCATGGACGAGTGCAGAACCGAATATCTCAAATGTAAGACCGACTGCCATATCGACTACAACTGGGAGATAAGGATGCAACGCGAAGATTTCTCGCTCAATCCTAAGCGCGAGAAAGATGACGACATGCTCGATTTCTGGGTTAAAGGTCTGATATTCGGTCTGATAAAGAACGAGGATGGCGAGTATATGTTCCAAAGCGATGAGTTCGGCGATGCCTTAGACGACTATTGGGTAAGCCTGGGTAAGTATCGCGACGAGGCTTTCGATAAGTTCCGCTCTTTCAAAGCGTCTATCCGTAAAGAGTTCGCCGAGAAGCTCGAGGATATAGCACACAACCGCGGTGCCGATGCTATGAACGAGAAGCTCGCAGAGGTGAGAAAAGCTTATCTTGAGAAGTTCTCGCAGATCAATATGACCAAAGAAGAAATCAAGAAGAAAGGCTTCGAGCGCATACGCCAACTCATCACCAACGAGATAGACCACGCCAAGACCCTCTAAACACTAAACTCTAAACTCTAAACTTTCATGAGGCATATCGTTCATATCATGCTCGGGAGCAATGCTCAGAAGCTGCTCGAAGACCTCAAACGCTATATCATCAAGTATGGCAGCGAGGAGGAGAACGCTTATTTCACAGCCATGCTCTATCAAGAGTCGTCAGACAGCTCAACCTTCCAAGTAGCACAAACAGGTGAGGCAGACCCGAGCTCGTTCGTCTCGGGCATTGATGATATGTTCAACATATCGATGGACACCTTCTATGAGGTCCCTCAGAAGAACAGGACAGAGTACCTCAAAGATGGTTTGTCGAAGCTGTACAACCAACGCATAACCATCAACACTCCGGGCGACTCCAATAGCTTGCATCTGACTCTGTATGTGCCGGTGTACGAGCCGAGATATTGGGCTGTAGCCAAAGAGATGCTCGATGCTATGGAGGCGGTGCCGCAGGAGTTCACAGTGGACCTTATCCTCTTGCCTTATGACCTCGCTTTCCTCTTCGAGCCAGACACAGAGACGCTGCCGCTGAAGATGGTGCAGTATCAGCAACTCACCAAGCAGACCGTCAGCGAGATATTAAAAGCTAAGACAACCTATCACTCGCTTGAGCACTTGGTGATGATGCAGAACTGCAACAGTCAGGGTCTCTCGCTCGACATCGAAAACGACTCTTTCGTGCGTATCGTCGGCGAGTATGCGCTGCTCTCTATCAGTCATTATCAGGACATCTTCCCTCTCAATGTGCAAGATGATAAGCGACCTATCAACGCTTTAGGATTGTCGGTGCTCAGCTTCGATAAGTACTATTTCGTGCAGTATCTGCTCCATCAGGCATACATACACATACTCGACCGCGAGCAGGTGCAGCAGAAAGAGGTGGATGTGAACAAAGTGTCGAAGATAGTGCAGACCATCCTGGCAAAGCGCGTCAATGTGTTCTCTGACTTCTATGACAAGTATGTCAAGACGCGACTCGAGAAGCATGTTGACCAAGACACTATCATGATCGAGGTCAAGCCCGAATGGGAGGCAGAGCTGAAGAGCCTCAGTGATGAGTTCCAGTCGTATATCGACGACCCGACGCTCACACTGCCCGAGAAGAAAGCTACGCTTGCACAGTTGCTTGGAGAAGATGATGAGTTGCTCAGCGGATATATGTTCAACCGTCAGCAACTGGTCATTGACGATTGTAGCCGCGATGTGTTAGACTATTTCGTCATGCAGAACAATGCTCTCTTCCGTATGCGCGAGGAGGATAATAGCGGACTCTTCTCGGGTGAGAACGAAAGAAAGAAAGAGGTCAACCTCATTGCCGACCATGCTTGTCTGTCCGACACCTCAGGTGAGCCGCAGACCATGCCGAGCGAGATCATCGACAACCTCAAGCGCGTCAGACTGCTCATGCGCGAGTCGTCCAACTACATACGACTCAAGTCCGCCGAACTGAGAGCTATAGGCGAGCAGGAAGAGGAGCGTCAGGAGTCCAACAAACGTCTCACCGACAAAGGCTTCGTCTTCGATGGCAATGTATATCAACTGCAAGACAATAATATCGTGGAGCGACCATGCGAGGACGATTATATACCCCTTAGCACGAGCATACCCTCCAGGGTCGATCTGCGCCGGTACTTCACTCCCGTCAAGAACCAAGGACCACTCGGCTCATGCTCATCGTTCACCATGGTGGCAATCTATGAGTATATACTCAAGAAGAACAAAGCCCTTGAGAGCGACCTGAGCGAGGCTTTCGTCTATCACTACGCACATAAGCGAGAGAGTAACAAAGCCGACGAAGGTACGTCGCTCTACAACAATATCTTAGCTATTCAGACGGAGGGCGTCTGCCTCGAGCAGTACTGTCCGTATGAAGCCGATCCTTCAGCACCCGAACCGTCGAGCGAGGCTAAGACCGACGCTCAGACAAGAAAGATAAGGAAAGCTCTGAATGTAAGAAAAGATATCAACCACCTGCGTTCAGCCCTTGCCGAGGGCTACCCCGTGGCAGTCTCCCTCAGAGTGTTCGACTCGTTCGAGCCGGTGGCAGGCTTCATACCAAGGCCTTCGTTCGACGAGATAAAAGAAGACCGCAGTGGTAATCACGCTATGGTGCTCTGCGGCTATTCCGATGACGAGAAAGTGTTTATCGTCCGTAACTCTTGGGGACCTAACTTCGGAGACAAAGGTTATTGCTACATACCTTACTCGTATATAGAGGACTTCATGAACCTCGCATGTATCGTTACCGAGATCAACAATGAGGATATTCATGTGGCAGGCAACGATATCAAAGCCACCATCTCTTTCGACCTTGGCAACTCGCGCATCAAAGCAGCTATCCTCAGGAACCTTATCGAGGAAGAGAGACACCGACTCGGAGCCCTTAGCGCCGAGCTCCAACAGTATGAGTTCCAATATAATATCCTCTTCCAGAAGTTAGGTAACAACACTACTCGTACCACCCTTTGCGATGGCACCCTGCTCCGTCTGGAGTACGAGAAAAAACAGCAGGCTGAGGAGAAGAGTGAGTACGAAACGGAACGTATCGAAGAGCTCAGAAAATTCGATAAGATAACGGTTAAGATGCGAGTGTACTATGCCCTCTCATGGCTGCTGGTGATAGCCGGTTATGCTTTGGCTATCGGACCTTTACATTACGACCCGATGAGCGTCTTGCTCAACAACATAAGCTATATCATCTATGGAGCTTTAGGCCTCGGTGTTGTGTGGTTCATCTATAAGAACTGGCGACGCAGGCGCGAACGCAGAGACCTCGATGAAGACTATCAGAGTGAGATAGAGAACTGCGAACGACGCATACAAGAGCTTACCCGGCAGTTGGAGATAACCAAACTCAAGACACATGTGGCAGGCATGATCATCGACTCGCTCGCTAAGCTCTTCCGCAACCTCCATTCCAAGTACAACGGCATGCACTCGTACGTGGGCAACCTCTCGGTGTGGAGAGACGAAGAAGCGGCAGACAGTCAGATGTCTGACCAAGTGAAAGAGCCGTTCTTGACACTCATCTCTAACTCGTGTCTTGAGCACTACTTCCTCACATGCAAAGATCAGATAACAGAGCAGATCAGACTCTATGAGATGTTCCGCCATTCATATCAAGTGGAGGAGAAAGAGATCATCCGCTTCAAGAACGAGCTGAAGAACAAACTCGTGCAAGAGTTGTTCCTCAGACTTGAAGGGTTCTCGGTGTATAAGCAGATATCAGGCACGGAGTATTATCCATACGCCACCAACACCTCCGTCGATATCAATGCCCTGCTTCGTCAGATGGACGCTAAGTCGCAGTATTTCTTGCGCACTCTACCCACCATCGACCATGCGGCAGCTCAGAACGCTTGCTGTAAGTTGCTCTTCGTGGACGCCGATGTGGAGGCTACAAGACAACAGTGGAAAAACATCTGCCAAAACAATTTCCAACTGCCACCCACATGCTGCAGCTCTGACTCGCACTTCAAACTCACACTCATACAGATGGTCGGCTTAGCACCAAGCGAGGTGGCCATACTCAAATAAACATTCAAATCTATTGTCAATCATGAAAAAATCCCTTCTTCTTGTTGTTTCCCTGTTCATGTTGTTTGTCTGCTCTTCGTGCAAGACAGCCGAGCAGAAGTATGTTGACGAATACACTCGTTTTGCGGAGTCGTTTCTCAAACAGTCAAGCACTTATACAGCCGCTGACTGGGAGGCAGCTGCCACCCGTTACGCGCAGCTCAGAGAGCAGTATGCCACTTATCTTACCGACCTCACACCTGAGCAGCGTCAGACTATCGAGCAGTACAACAGCAAGATCAATGCCGAGTTCATCAAACACGAGACCGACTCTGCCTCCGAGAAGTTCAAGAGCCTGCTGAAAGAAACCGTCGGCACCCTCAACGAACTCTTAGAATAATAGCAAAACAATAGCAAGAGCTGTGTCGTCTGCGCCTCTCGTAGCGTGTTCATCTCTCACACGATAGGTGTGAGGGGGAGGGTGAGGCGGTCGAGGAAGCGGGAGAGACGGTTGCGCCGGTGGGCTTGCTGAGTGGTGAACTCTGCTGACTGCTGAGCGTCGCGGAGGAAGATGGACTTGTTGTGAAGGGCGAGACGGCGGTCGTAGAAGAAAGTGTCGATCTCAAAGTCTATACCAAAACTGCGATTGTCGAGGTTGGTGGTGCCTATGCAGCTCAGATAGTCGTCGGCAACGATAGTCTTGCTATGGATGAACTCGCCCGAACGCAGCAGTATCTTTATACCCGCCTCCACACACACTTCTTGATAGACGCGGTTGAGAGGTCGCATGACCGCCGTGTCGCACCTCTCGGGCAGCATCACCGTGACATCCACTCCTCTATCCACCGCTCTTCTCATCGCTTGCAAGAGCGAGTCGGGTGGGGCTAAGTAGGGCGACTGCAACCATACATAAGTCTCTGCATGGTCGATAATCCACTCGTAAGCTTTCAGCAACACCGGCGAAGGTGAGGTGGGCTCATCGGGGGTGATCTGAGTAAGAACGGCACCTTCGACGGAGGGCTGTGCTATATCCTGCACCGACGACCCTGCCGACAGTTGTTCCTCAGGCTCATGGTTGGAGGTGTTGAGCATAGGGAAGAAAGAAGAGAGGGACTCTTGCAGCTTGCCTGAGATAGTGAACCAGCGGTCGAGGAAAGTGTATTGCAGTGATGCCACAGCGTTGCCTGTGAGTCGGAGGTGAGTGTCGCGCCACTGAAGGAAATAGTGGTCGTTGATGTTCATGCCTCCTGTATATCCTATCTTGCCGTCGATAACCACTATCTTCCTATGGTCGCGATAGCTCACGCTGAGCAAGAATCGGAGTACGGACAGTCCGGTGCGAGTGAAGTCGCGCACCTCAACACCGGCTTTCTCCATCCGGTGGAAGTAGCGGTTGGGAATAGGGAAGTTGGCAATGTTCTCGTTGATGAACCTCACCTTTACTCCTTCTCGTGCTTTGCGTATGAGCATACGGCGGACGGCACGGCTACCCTTGTCCATACCGAAATGGAAATACTCTATATGTATCGACTCTTTGGCGTTCCTCAGATCTTGCATGAGCAGGTCGTACTTGCGTGCTCCTGAGGTGATGACCTCCACCTCGCTCTCGCTCACTGAGGGGCGGTAGCCTTGGCGGAGCATCTGTGCCAGAGGTCGGAAACGCTCGTCGATCTTCTCGATAAGCTCGTCGGCAAAAAGCAGCTCTCGGAGCTCTTGCTGCTCGGGCATGTCTATCAGACGCCTCATCTGCTCATGTTCGTGAGCATAGATACGCTCGCCTCGCCAGTTGATACCAAAAACCAACCACAGCAACAGTCCTGTTGCTGCGGCTGCTATCAATATCCACCATCCGACTGACATAAAGGTGTGAAAGACTTATAAATCGAGTTCATCTATAGCGTTGATGATGTTAGCAGGGTCGGTGTCAACGAAGTAATAGTTGGTGCTGTCGCCTTGCCATACGAAGCGATAGATAGTGCTGTCGGTCATGTATCCGTCGTAACTGCTGATGAAGGTGTAGTAGGTGTGGTTCTCTTCAAACTCGAGGTACGAGTCGAGTCCGTCGTTCTCTACCACCTGCACACCATAGCGTATCTTTGCCATCTCCGGCTCTTCGTGCATCATGTAGGTCCATTCAATAAAGAAGATATAAGGTGCATACTTGGGGTCACCTTCCAACTCGGCACTATCGCGTGTGGTGGCGATGTAGGGGAAGTTGGCAAGTATGTTGCCCTTGCTGTCAACGGGGTAGATATAGTCCCATACCCCTTTGACGCGATACTCGAAATGTGCGTCAATAACGCTCTCTGCTGTGGTGCGCACCTTCTGAATGGTGAGAGTGCTGATGGGCTGCAGTGTCTCGGGGTTGACGGCGAAAGCGAAGACCCAATAGTCGGTCTCGGGCGTGAGGGCGGTGAAGAAATGTTTGGTTGGTCCGTACTTGAGCGAGTGGCTTGAGAAAGGTGCTATGTTGAACTCGCCTTCTTTGAGCAGTCGGTTGCGCCAAGCCAGATATTTGAGGTTGGCGGAGTCGAGTGCGAGCATCATGAACTGCTTCTGATGGGTCAGAGGATCGTAGTCGTCACTTACTTTCTCGATAGAGATGAGGTAGTAGGCCTCTTTGTCGGTGGAGAACGAACATTCGACGAACCCTGCCGACACTGTCTCAACCGTCATCTGCACTTTGAGACTCTCGTCGTTGACCCAATAAGCATTGGGGTCGCAACTCCAACTCAGCAGAGCGAGCAGCAGTAGTATGATAACATGTGTCTTATTCATATTTTTTCATTTCATTTTCTTCTTCTTGCAGCAGTGTCTGAACGGAGTAAATGAACCTCAGACAGGTGGCTATATGTGGACCGTAGTGTCCGAAGTTATAGATGATGTTGGCATCTTCCCATTTAGACTTAGCGTTGGTAGCGTTGGTGTAAGGCACCACCTCGTCGTCAATAGAGTGCATGATATACACGCTGGCTTCGGGCGACCAGTTGTAGGAGGTGATAGAGTTGATGGTCATTGCCTTATACAGCTCTGCCACTTTGGCGGAGGCTTGGTTCATACCCTCTTTGGTCAGTATATTGTGTGTTGTGGTGGTGCCGATGAGTTGGTTGATGACGCCGGTGGAGTAGCGTTTGGAGTTGATCCATCGGTCGATGTTGTGGTAGAGCCAGTCTTGCACTATATCGTTCATGTTGATGTCCAGCTCGTTGCCCACTATCATTCCTTGCAGCACCAAAGGAACGGCCACGGGGTATGCGGCGCTGTCGGTTGTGACGAAGCGTTCGTAGGTAGCTTTCACGTCGTAGGGTCCGCCACCTGCAAACACACGGTGGATCTTGACATAGTCGTCCTCATCGGGGAAGTAATACTCGGTCTCTATAAGATGTTCGACCGCCATAGTGGTGGCTCCTCCCTGACTATAACCCATCAGGTAGATATCGTCTTTCTCGGGTGCTCGGTCAACGACCTTAAGCCATTCGCGCACGCACAGATACATGTCGAGCACATTTCTTGCTGTCTGGTCCATGACGAGGTAGGGGTGCACCTTGTCGGCAGTGATGCCATAGCCCATGTAGTCGGGAATGATGAGTCCGTAGCCTAACTTGACGAGCACTCCTTCGAGCGAGAAGCAGTTGCTGGGAGCTTCTATGTCGGAGCCGACGGTGTAGTGACTGACGAGGATGAGGCGTTTGGGCTTGCCTTTCTTTGGCAGCATCACCTTGCCCGAGAGGGTGATAGGCCGCAGGTTGTTGTCGATGCTGGGGTAGGTGCCCACTATCTCGATGACGCGGTCTTGGTTGCCCCGCTTGAGTAGTTGCTGCGTCAGTGTGGCAACAGTAATACTGCTCGTCTTCTTCGGGCGCAGGGTAGAGCTGTCGTCATCTTCTTCGAGCACCATGGTGGTGGTGTCGGCCGAACCGCTGTACTCACCAATAGGTGTGCCATCGGGCATGAAGCAGTCTTTAGGGAACCCTTGACTCAGATCGGTCTCACGCTGAGACAGAACCTGGAAACGCAGACCTCGCGCCGCTTCTAAGTCGGTAAAATCAACATACTCTTCGTCACGAAAAGTGCAACCGATGAGCATTAGCGGAAGGGAAAGAAAGAGAAGATATGTAAGTCGATGTGCCATGATTCTTTGTGTATGAGAGGGTTAGAGTCTGACTCCTATGCCCACGCTTAATATCCGCGAGGAGGCTAAGAAGATAGTGTTGAGGTCTTTTATCGAATACAGACCACCGGCGTCGATGGTCCAGCACCAGCGTTTGTAGTTCCAACTCAAGCCGATGATAGAGATATCGACGGCCAGACCCACATCGGTGCGCTTGCCTTCTTTGTTCTTCTCTGTGCCGCCGTTCACACCCAAGCCCATACCCATGCCTAAGTACATGTTGAAGTAGGGTAGGCTGAGGTAAGTGAAGCGGATGGAGGGCATGAGAACGATGTTGTAGAAATACTGTCCGGGAGTGCGATAAATCTCAGCGCCTTGTCCGTTACGCACCACCTCGTCCCAAGCCACCTCGCTCATGTCGAACATCAGTCCGTATGAGAACCAGTAGTTAGGGCGACGCTGATACTCGAACCACAGGTGCTGATGATACCTGTAGTTCTCTTTATAGGTCTGCCGGTAAGTGTCGGGCATGGTCGTGACTATATGAGTGGGGTTGTGCCATGCCACTTGTTCGAAGAACTGATCGCCCCAGCCGATGCGTATCTCATGCTTGAGCTCAGCACGCTCGTCCTTGGTCTCGGCACAGAGCGGGAGAGCAAAACAGAGAAAGAATAATATGAACGGAAAAGAGTGTTTCACGACAATAGTTGTTTTGCGTTGCAAATATACAAAAATCTTGTGTAACTGCAAAACAATTGTGATTTTTAGTGAAAGTAACCACCCCAACTCCCCTCCTTTGAAAGGAGGGGCAGGGGTGGTTAGGATATTAATGTGCGTTTACCTTGCAAATAGGTAAGTAGCGGACGCTTTCTTCACCTCAGCTCCGAGCAGGTTGTAGGTCTTGCCGTCGCCCGACTGCGCAAACTTTTTTCATACGCTTAAATTATTTGGGGGTTAATAAATACGACTATTCAGGTTGATAAAAACAAGACAGCAAGTATTTTGCAAAAATAATTAAACCGATAATGTTGACGCGTCAGTGCGTTTTTGCAGTTCCGAAGAAGGGTGCTATTTTCGTTTATGTAGTTTGCATATTGTAGTGAAATTATCAAAAAGTTGGATTTTTGTGTCGATAGGTATTGTGAGATTGAAAACAAATGATTACCTTTGCGGCGTAAATCATTTAAACATAAATATATGAATGCGAGAGAATTTTTAGGTTTTAAGCGAATGGTTAGGGAAGTTAGTAAGACTGAGGTAACGGTGCTTTCAGATGTTCATAGTTTTCCATCTCAAGGCGATGAGTTTATTTCCCCTAATTTGGTTATTTGCATAGGTAACAAGGGCCATTGTTACTTGCGTTACGACATGCAGCAGAAGGAGTTGGTAGAGAACAGGGTGGCAGTGGTTATGCCCAACCATATAGTCATGCCTCTGAGTCTGACTGACGATTATACCATAACCTTGATAGTTATCTCTCCTGCTTTATTTGAGGAGATAAAGTTGCGTTCTCTCTCGCATGATCATTTCAAGTATCATCTTGAGCCTGAGACTAATCTGAGTCCTGAGCAGAGTGCTATGATAATGAAGGTGGTGGACTTGCTCAAGGAAGTGGCAGCTTCTTCTCAGCGCACCATGCCTAACCGTCATGAGATAGTTGTTTATCTGATTGATATCTTCTTTGAGTTACTCAACTCATATCGTCCTGACAGCGAGAAAGACAATGTCAATATGCCCAACAACCGTAAGTTGTTCAACGATTTCTGCGACTTGTTGGCATTGCATTACCGCGAGTCGCGGGAGGTTAGTTTTTACGCAGAGAAGCTGAACTACACCCCCAAGTATTTCTCGAAGGTGATCAGCGACACTATTGGTGTCTCAGCCAACCATTGGATAGAGGAGTATGTGACGATGCGTGCCAAGCAGCTTCTGACTACTCGTTATGACCTTAGTGTTCAGCAGGTGGCTTATCACCTTGGTTTCAACGAGCCTTCAGCATTCTGCCGTTTCTTCAAGCGTATAGCTTTGGTTACTCCGCGAGCATACCGTATGTCTGCTAAAGACGCGAGATAGCTCTGTGGGGTAGTTGTCTGAAGCCTTGGTCTCAGCCTATGCTCATCAGCCGTTGTGTGAGCTCGTCGGAGCTGAGGTCGGAGCGGTTGCGCACGCGTGTCTTATAGGTGTAGATAGTGGTGACGGAGTAGTCGAGCACTTGGGCGATCTTCTCGTTGTCGGTGATGCCTAAGCGTATGAGGGCGAAGATGCGCAACTCGGTGTTGAGCAGCTCGCCTTTCTTCATCTCGAAGCGCTCGTCCTCGCGTAGCATGTTGTTGAACTGCTGCACATAGTCGGGGAAGACGCGGAGGAACATCTCATCGAACTGTTTGTTGAACTCTTGCCGTTTCTTATTGGCATTGAACTGTTGCGGGAGCGTTTGCAGCTCTTCGTATTTCTTCTCTTGTGCTTTCTTCTTGACAAAGCGCTGATAGCGTTCGAGCTGGTTGAGGAAGTCGGACTGCCAGCAGAGGAAAGTGCCTAAGTATTCTTCTTTGATCTTATTAGCTTCTCGCAGGCTGAGGTTGATGTCGTGGATAGTATGTTGTGCTTTCGACAGTTTGGTCATTCTGTTGTAGAGCACCACGGTGATGGCAATGACGATAGCGAGTAAGATATAGAGGAAGAACGAGAGTGTCTCGATGCGTCTGTTCTTCTCGTTGATCTGTCTCATCTGTTCGCCTTCGATGATAGGAAGGAGCTCCGATATCTCTTGTTTGCGGTGTCGTGCGTTGTAGAACTGAGCATCGTCGTTGGCTATGCGTATATACTTGGCGGCTCTTTCTATCTGTCCTTCCATGAAGAGCACTCGTGCCACGTTCTGCAGCGCCACCGCCTCTTTGGTTGAGCCTTTGATGTCGTAGATAGCGGCAAGGATGTTGTAGTGTTGAGCGTTACGCATGTCGTTCTGCAGTCGATAGACCCATGCCATGCTTGAGTAGGTGATAGCTTTGTCGTGCACGCTGATGTTGTCGCATTGCAGTTGTCTGGCGAAGCGTTCGAGGGCTCTGGTGTAGTTCTGCCTCTTCATGTCGCGCAGAGCACTCAAGTACCAGAAACGGGCGTTATCTTGAGGTTCGAGCAGAGCGAGGGCGTTGTCGGTCATGGTGTTTCCTTCCATGAGATACTCGTTGGCAAGGTCGCTATGGTTATAGTCAGACAGGTCGTAGAGCAGGCGACCATAGGTGGTGTAGTATTCGATCTTCACTTCGTCGCTCACTCCTTCAAGGTCGAGGTCTTCGAGTATGTCGGCTGCCTCTTTGAAGAGTCCGCCGCTGAGGTAGAGAAAGCCGCGTTTGATCTGAACGATTGTCCGGAAGTCTTTGTTGCCGGAGAGCAGGCTCTCGTCGATCATACGCAGAGAGTACATGCTGGCAGAGTCGTAGATATACGAGGCATACTCGTC
Organism: uncultured Bacteroidales bacterium; assembly: GCA_946186735.1. GTDB lineage: Bacteria > Bacteroidota > Bacteroidia > Bacteroidales > Paludibacteraceae > Colicola. Next base: position 9,375 of record CAMHOK010000012.1, on the reverse strand, counting down.
GAAGAGCAGCTCGTTGTTGCCATCAAGGCGGATACGGCTTATCCGTTCTTGCTTGGCGGCATCAAACAGCTCTTTCTTGCTCAGGTAGTAGTCGAGCGAGTCTAAGTCGCGCTGATCGGTGGCGCAGAGGCAGATACTAAGGAGAAGGAAAGAGAGGAGGAGAGGTGTTCTCATGTCTGTGTTGTTAATAGGTTGTTAGAGTCGGTTTTGTTAGGCTCGTGCCTTACTATTTCTCGTGCCTTACTCGTCCGAGCAGGTCGTATCTGGTCTGCCCGTTGACGATAAGCACTTGGTTGTCCATCAGCACTTTGTATGTGCTTTGGGCGGATGTAGGCCTGACCTGTTCCACTTCGGTGTTGTCGTCGCAGCTCTCAACGACCTGCAGGTTATATCTCTTCGTCTCGTCGCCCGAGGTGCAGTCTTCTATGTTTATCCGGCAGTATCGTGCATTACCTTTGGCAGCAGAGTAGTAGATGCCCCATTGTTGTGCGCCGTTGATATTGATGTCGCTGAGCACGAGGTTATTGAGTTGATGTCCTTGTCCTGAACGGATGAGCATGGCGTTGGAGCGTGAGTCGATGATGTTGATGCTCTCGCAATAGACGTTGTTGACATCATAGTAGTTGGTAGAGCCGATGTTGAAGGCTCCCTGCATGTTTCCCCAGAAGTCTCCGGCCTTGCCTATCGTGCCGCTCTTGCAGCCGGCATGTCGGATGGTTATGTGGTGCAGGTAGATGCGTCCTGAGGTGCCGAACCCCTTACCTTGGAAGTCGGCATTAAGTCTCACTCCGCACTCCAAGGGGTCGTAGATAGCAATGTGATGTGCTTCGTGGTTCTCGCCCCCGAAGAAGCCGAGCGAGGAGGCACGCCAGTTGTTCTCGGCGGTGCAGTAAGCAAACGAACAGTTGGACGACATGTTGGAGGAGGTGGTCCACGAAGCCATGTCGTCATCGCCGTTGTTGCGCAGCGAGCTATGGGTCAGACTGTTGCCTCGGCAGCGCTGAGAGAAGTTGATACCGTCTGCGTAGTTATTGCGGAAACGACAATACTCTACTGTCAGGTTCTCTGACCATCCGTCGGAGTAGCTGCCTATCCATGCTCCACACTCGAAGTGCTCGACCCAGCAATGTGTGATGACCGACCCCTTACCCCAACTGCCCATGAAGCCTTTGCCCACTTGCTTGGAGTCGTTGTTCTGATAATAGCGTTTGTTATTGACGGTGTTGAGGTATAGACCTTCTATATATATGTTGCTGCCGGAGGCTTCGATGCCGCGGTTGGAGTAGGTGTTGCCATCGTCGGAGGAGGCTGCGAAATAGATCTCGGTGTACCACTCACCGGCTCCTATGAGTCGGGTATCGGCTTTGGTGAGTCGTATGCGCTTGTTGGTTATGTGCTTGCCGGCGGGCAGGAAGATGGTCTTGCCTTGGTTGAGTGAGATGAAGTCGGCCACATCGCCGTCGGTGGCAGGGTTGAAGCACACTTTCTGCTCGTCGGTGAGGCTCTCGAAGGTAGTGGCAGCCGGCACCGGTTCTAACTCGATGAAGTCGATGGTGTAGGGCACTTGGTTGTCGTCGGTCTTGGTGATACGAAGCTTGCCGCCGCGCTGCATCTCACCGCCAAGCATGGTCTTAGGGAGCAGCAGGTGTGTCTCATCGAAGCGCATACGCACCATCTTGTTGTCGGCAGGGGTGTTGTCGGGGTAGTTGCCGCCCTTGGTCGTATATTGCCATGCCCAATAAGAGTCGAGCGTGAGAGTGGTGCTGAACATGTCCTCGGGAAGGACAGATGGCCCTGAGTAAGTTATCTCAATCGCTCCTTTGGTGCCACGACCATCAGCTCCGTCGGGCAGAGAGAAGCGTATGGTCATACCTTCTGCGGCATCCTCTAAGGTCCATTCTACATAGTCGCCTTGACGGGTGAGCTGAACAGCCTGCTGATGGCTCGCTTCGCTCTGCAACAGACTCTGGTCGTCGCTCCGTTCGAGAAAAGCGCCGGTAGAGCTGCACAACCCCTCTTCTGCCTCGTAGCGGGAATAAGGACGATCGTACCAACCTTGCTGCCACTCATCCTCAGCAAAAGCATATTGCTGCGACATGAGTGGCCAACAAATGAGAAAACAAGAAAAAACAGAGATTAAAAGTCGCTTCATAAATCTATATTTTTTTGCGTTGGTGATTATCTGAGGCAAAGGTATGAAAAAAAACTCAGACACAAAAATCAGTGCCTCCTCAGAGCTTGTTGTTTTGATTTTTTTTGCTTCGTTTACGCTGCTTTTTTATCTTGATTTTTGTCTGACAGCGATAAGCGTAAGTTGTTTGTTTATAGTTGACTAATGGTTGAAAAGGTGCTGAAAAATCTTGATTTTGATGAGATAAAATGGAAGTTAGAAATATAAGTTATAATTTTGCGGTGTCTTCAAGATAAAAAGTTGTTCTCGCAAATGTCGAAACAACCACGAACAATCAAAAATATAGTTAACCTTAATATTAACTTTTAAATCACTTTTATTATGAAGAAATTTACTCTCTTCTTTGCTGCTCTTTTCGTAGCATTTACCGCAGGTGCTTATACCTTGAACAACCCTGTAGGCGCTGATGGTCGTTACATCGTTAAGTGGGATGTTACCAAGCATGCTTTTGCTGAGTCGAACAATGTAGAGGTTGACGAGACCTTCGTTCTGGCCGTTGATGTCAAAGGTACATGGCTTGAAGATTGGCTCAAGCAACCTGCTACAGCAGAGGGTGCCAGCCGCGGTGTTGCATGCAACAACTGGACCAACTATGGTGACACTCATGGAGATTTCCGTCGTCTCAAACAGATTGATGGTACTATCTGGGGAGTTACTTGCAACTTTGCTCAGTTGATGGTTAATGAGACCGAGGCTCCTAAGGCTGTGATGAAAGACAGCGTTACTTATGTTTATGCTCAGCTCTTCGGTTTCGAGTACACCTCCGAAAATCCCGGTGCAGGTTGGTGGATGTGGGGTGACAACGATGTTGCTACCACCCAAGCAGACGGTTCTGACTGCCTCTTTGCTTTCGCAGCTTATACCGGAGCCAAGACCAGCCCGGCTCTCTACGCTGATGACTTCTATTTTGGAGACATCTACGGTTTTAACATCACCGGTTATGTTGCTCCTTGCGAGGCTTCGTACTACATCTTTGCTAACGACCAGACCGGTTGGGACAAGACCACTCTTTATGTATGGAACGGTGGTGACAACAACCTCCAGCAACTCGGTGCTTGGCCCGGTTCGGACCCGACCCACGAGGTAACTATCGAGGGTGTTAACTACAAAGCTTTCCGTATGAACGCTGCTGATGGTGAGTCATACAACTTCATCTTCAACAATGGTGGTAACGGAACACAATTTGCTGACTACACTGTAACAGCTGACCAAGACTATTATGTAACCCTTACCGCTGCCGGCGTTGTAGAAGGTGGTGCAGGTGTTGAAGATCTCAGTGGCGATGTAGTTGCAGTTGAGTACTTCTCGGTTCTTGGAACGAAGTTGGCTGAAGCTCCTGCAACAGGCATGTTCATCCGCACGATGACCCTCTCCAACGGCAAGCATGTGAGCGAGAAAGTTGTTCGTTTCTAATCACTCAATCAACAAAAGGATGTGCCTAAGGGCATGTCCTTTTGTTTTTTTATTCTATTCTTATTTCCAATAATCAAGACTCCTTATAGATATGTCCAAGAAGCTTTTTTTTCTCTCTCTGTTAATGCTAACGGCAGGTTTGGTGCACGCTCGTGAGATCACGGGTCATGTGACAGACCGTTCGGGCGAGCCGGTGATAGGTGCTTCGGTGTTGGTCACGGGCTCACAGACGGGAACGATAACCGATTTTGACGGCAATTTTACCTTGTCGGTTGCCGATGGTGCCACTCTGCAGATCTCGTATATCGGCTATCGCTCGCAGACGGTCAAGGTAGAGGCGGGCAAGTCGGTTTTTAATATTGTGCTCGACGAAGATACCGAGGTGCTGGAGGATGTGGTGGTTATTGGTTATGGCACGCAGAAACGCTCGGATGTGACAGGCTCTATCTCCTCGGTATCGACCGAAGAGATACAAGACTTCTCTGCCAAGTCGTTGGCTGAGAGCTTGAGCGGTTTAGCCTCGGGTGTTACGGTGACCAAAGGGTCGGGTGCACCGGGCGAGTCGGCTGACATACTCATCCGTGGAGCCGGCTCAATCAATGGTATGGCTCCGCTGTATGTGGTTGATGGTGTGGCACAAGATGCCGGTTTCAACTTCAACATGCGCGATGTGGAGTCGATAGAGATACTCAAGGATGCGGGCTCGGCTGCTATCTACGGTTCGCAGGCAGCAGGAGGCGTCATCCTGATCACTACCAAGAAAGGTAAGTCAGAAAAGACACAAGTCAACCTCAACGCTCGCGTGGGTTGGCGCAACATAACTTCGAATATCCGCTTGCTCTCTACACCCGAGTGGGTGCGTGCCCGTGACGCATGGGGCACAGGCTCTACCCTCGACATGCTCGGTGTGAGCTCTGTTGATGAGCTGCCCAACACCGACTGGATGGGGGTGATGTTCTCCACCGGATTAGAGCAAGAATATAATATATCTGTCTCGCAAGCCTCAGAGAAGACTAAGTTCTTTGTCTCTTTCGGCTATATGGACGAGATAGGCACCTACATGGACACTCGTGCGCAGCGCTTCTCTTTGCGCGCAAACCTCGATCATAAGATAGGCAAGCATGTGTCAATAGGCGGGTCTATCTATGGATCGTCCACCAAGACCAACCCTGCCACCAACTCGTCGATATATAACCACACCATTCCTTTTCGCACCGTGCCCGTGGCAGAGGTGAAAGACGAGAACGGACAATATGCCAAGACTCCCATACTCGTAGGCTCCGGACCTAACTTCGCAGGCTTAGAAGATGCTTTCCATGTCTTCTACGACAACAACTATAACCTCAACGCGCAAGCCTACCTCGATGTGAAGTTCATCGAGGGTCTCACATGGCATACCACAGGTGCTGCTAATGTGTCGGCATGGTCGCAGAATCAGTTCACTGAGTATCGCGATTTCGGACCTGTGCAGGTAGGAGTGCCGGGCGGACAGCTCAACTCCTACGCAGGAACGGGCTTGAGACTGATGTTCAACTCGGTACTCACCTACGAACATTCGTGGGCACAGCACAACTTCAAAGCGATGATAGGTACCGAGTGGTGGAAATACGACGGCTATAACCTCACCGTCAACTCTTATAATTTCGCTATACCTGTAGCCAAGTCAATAGCCTTAGCCTCTACCGGTCCGACCAAGGACGCCTCAGACGGTGTGCCCATGGAGCGTCGCGGCTCGTATTTCGCTCGTCTCAACTACGACTATGCCGGGCGCTATCTGCTCACTGCCAACTTCCGTGCCGACGCCTCCGACCGTTTCGTCAAGAAGCACCGCTGGGGCTACTTCCCCTCGGTCAATGTCGGCTGGCGTATGTCGGAGGAGAGCTTCATGAAAGATAATGTGGGTACATGGTGGGACAACCTCAAGATACGCGGCTCGTGGGGCGTGTTAGGCAACGACAACATCGCCCAATACATGTACATGTCCACCTACTCGCTCGCCGGTGTGAGTCATGCTTTTGACAACAGCAGCGTGCAACAGACGGGTGCATGGGTGGCTGTGCTCGGTAATGAAGACCTCAAATGGGAGGAGGTTAACCAATTGGACATAGGTCTCGACCTCGGTTTCTTCAACAACCGCCTCACCATCACCTACGACTACTACAACCGTCAGACACGCGACATGCTCTATCGCGGCTCGCTGCCTCTGACCTCAGGCATGAGTTATTATTTCTCGTCCGACGACCCTGGTAACACCGTGAGAGTCATGTTCAATGCCGGACTGGTGGAGAACAAAGGTCATGAGCTGGCAGTGGAGTGGAAAGAGAAACGCGGTGATTTCTCGTATGGCATAGGCGTCAACATGTCTTTCAATCAGAACATGGTCAAGCGCATAGGCGACAAACCCGGTGCCAGCATCATCGACCGCGGTGTGGACAACTCGTGGTCGCTCATCGCACGCACCGAAGACGGCAATCCCATGTCGCTGTTCTATGGATACGGCGTGAAGGGTATCTTCCAATCGCAAGAGCAAGTGGATCAGTATAACCAATATGCTCTCGACTGCTGGCGCGAGCAGAACCCCAACCATCCTTACGGCTTCGCTGCCAATGGTCAGCCACTCAATGCTGACGGCAAGGAGATAGGCATCTACTATCAGCAGCAGAACACAGGTGTGGGCGACCTTATCTACGACGATAACGGACGAGGACGAGTAACCGCAGCCTCGCGCAAGTACATAGGCAACCCCTGGCCGAAGATGGTGATGGGACTCAACCTCTCTTTCGCATGGAAAGGGATAGACATCAGTGCGGTGTTCAACGGCGCTTTCGGGTTCGACATCATGAACCTCGTCAAGCCTTATACTCACATGTTCTCTTCCGACAACACCACTGCCGCTATCTTCACCACCTCGTGCTTCGGCAAGGACAACACCACCGTCACCGCTAACCCGCGTGTGGGCTACCTCAACGACTTAGGTAGTATGATAGGCGACGGCGCCGCCAACAAGAACTACTCCACTGTGAGCGCTTATTTGGTGGAGAAAGGCGACTACCTCAAGCTCAAGAACTTATCGGTGGGATACACACTGCCGCAGAAATACTCGAAGAAAGCGTATATGGAGAAACTAAGGCTTTACTTCTCGGCTCAGAACCTGTTTACTATCACCCGTTACTCGGGTATGGACCCTGAGATAGGCGGCGATGCACTGATGTATAATGTGGATAATATCAACAGATATATCCCGTCGCGACTCTTCTCTTTTGGCTTGGATGTAACTTTCTAAGCGTGGCTAAATGTTGAACAAAGAAACACGAATAGATATGAAACGAACGCTGTTTATATTAGTTGTTGTGGCGCTTCTTGCAACCTCATGTAAGGACTTCTTCAATATTGAGAATCCTCAGACTCTCAATCCCGATAACTTCCCTGCTACCATTGAGCAGGTTGACCTCGTGCTCACCTCCGCCTATGCTCAGAGTCATGCCATAGGCACCTACGCCTTCTATTGGTTTCCGATGGGTGTGTGGCTCTACGACCATACCACCGACACCTATGGCTCCTACGACGAGAGAGCCACCTCGATGGACAACTATACCAGTATCGACTCCAGATACATAACAACCACCTACACCGACCTGTGCAAGTGGATGCGACTATCCACCCAGGCTGTGGAGGCAATAGAGAACTATCGTAAGAACTACTCCACCGAAGCCGAACAAGCCACTCTCGATTATATGCGCGGACAAGCCCTCTTCAATCGCGCTTTAGCCTATTGGCACGCTCAGATCTTCTTCGAGATCGACAAAGATGCATGGGGCTTCCCTATCATCAACAAGGTCACTGCCGATGTTGAAGAGCTCAAGATCAAGAGGGCAACGGTAGAGCAGACATGGCTCTTCGTCATCAACGATCTCAGAGAGGCGGTCACCTTACTCACCGGTCATAACGAGACCTTCCGTGCCACCGAATGGGCAGCCAAAGGACTGCTGGCGAAGGTGTATATGCAGTCGATGTATATCTTCCCCGAGAACAAGGATGCGGCAAAAACACTGATGGAAGATATCATACAAAACAGCGGCAAGACTCTCGTCTCACCTGAGGTGTATAAGGATATGTTCTACGGCAACGAGTTGAACGAGCATAACTCGGAGTCGCTCTACGAGCTGACCATGACCAGCAACTACACACAAGACGGTCCGTGGGAAGGGTTCACCACCGGCTCGGGCATGCCTATGGTGTATGCCCCGTGGTTCGTGGACCTGGATGTGCGCTTCCGCAAAGGCAGAGAAGATAAGGTTGACCCGCAGACACTCGAGCACGATGTGATGACCACCAAGAAATCGTCGCAGTGGGGCAACAACTTCGTACACGACAAGAACATAGCACGCTTCGGCTTCCATAACTTCTATGGCGACACCGTTCCTCGCTGGACACTCAACCCCGCCTTCAACTACACGGGTGCCCGTTCTCAAGACAACTTCCCCTATACTCTTGTCGAGGCTAACTATCGTGCTGACGCTCTCGCTCTCAAGAACGACCCGACAAAGGTCGATCCGCGACTCATGCTGTGCGCCGGACAACCGTATGTCGATACTTATATTGACGGCTCGGGACGAGAGACATGGTACGACCGCTCTACCGAGGTCAACAACCGACCCGACATCTTAGGGTGGCAACACCGCAAATATACCAACATTCGCGGCATAGAGATGGGCTCGGCTCCCTACGGCAAGAACGAGTCGTCTGACTGCAACTTCTATATCATCCGCCTTGCCGACATCTATCTGCTGTATGCCGAACTGATGGCACCCACTGACCCTGCCCTCGCTTTAGAGTATGTCAATAAGGTCCATCGCCGCGCTTACGGCTATCCCACCGACGCACCCTCTGCCGTCGATTATCTCACACTCAACGACCGCACCAAGACCTACGACCCGCAAGACCACCTCGCTAACGATGTCATCAAGTACGAACGATGGGCTGAGCTGTTCGCCGAAGGACAATGGTGGATGGATGTCAGACGATACCAGATAGGACAGAAAGAGGCCGAATACTACAAAGAGACACGACATGGACCTATCACATGGAAAGGACAAGAGAGCTATGTACAACCTATTCCGCAACTCGAATTAGAAAGAAACAAAAACGTACAACAATCAACAGGATATCCTTCTCTTTAAAACCATAACAATGAAACACTATCTATTTTTACTCATCGTATCGGTATCTCTCGTGCTCACATCGTGTCAGGATACCAATTGTAAACTCAGCTCGCCCGACAAGCATATCATGCTGAAAGTGGCGGTGGCTAACCATCAAGTTAAGTACAGCGTTGTCAAGAACAACAAAGAGATCATCCTCCCCTCGCTCTTAGGGTTCGACGATAAGCACTATTCGCTTGTCTCACACTCGCGCAGTCATAAAGATGAGACATGGACGCAGACATGGGGCGAAGAGCTCACTGCTCGCAATCATTACAACGAGCTCACCCTCACACTCAAGGATGAGGACGGCAAGCTGATGAACATACGCTTCCGTGCTTTCAACGATGGCGTGGCTTTTCGCTACGAGTTCTTAGGAGAGAGTGAGACGTTTGAGATATACAAGGAGAACACCGAGTATCGTTTCTTAGACAACCCCAACACATGGTCCATACCATGGGATAGCCCTTATTACGAGGCATTATGGCAGCAAGGTGCGCTCTTCTCGAAGACCGACACCATGTGCTCACCTATCACCCTTGAGTTCACCGATGGCACTTATGGCTTCCT
>CAMHOK010000011.1 GCA_946186735.1 uncultured Bacteroidales bacterium | reverse complement strand
GTATCTCGAAAATGTGTAGCATAAGATGAAAAGAAAGATTTACGACCGATTATTAATTGATATGTAAAAAACTCCGCTGCAAAGTGAGTTTTTCGTAATTTGCAGCGGAGCAGTTTGTTTTCGATGTGATAAGACATCAATTTCTGATGTCGTTTTTTTTTTGTTTTATAACCCAAAGACGACTGCCACTTGCTTTGCTGCCTCGCCATGCAAGTAGATAGTTCTACTCACTGGATTATAATCGAGTTGTTCGTACTGATACATTCGCAATGATACGAACTGCTTGTCTTTCGACGCATAGCCGTCAATCATTATATTGCCGTTGGCGAACTCTTCCAAATGGGAGCATTTGCCAAGACTCTGAGCATATTTGTCGTCGTCGAGAGCAAATAAACAATAGTTGGAGTAAAAGGCTTTCTTGACAAAAGTGAAATAACACATATATCGTCGCTTGCAAGACGTTAAACAGCAAGGACATATTTATTAACAGCGTTTATTGCGCTTTGTTCTTGGCAACTCTGAATCTCGCAAATCCTATTAAGTATAGTTAAGGCTTGCAATAATGAATGTCTGTTTGTGTGTTTTACCGGATATGGTAAAAAAAAGGGCGTGCCTATCTTGACACGCCCTCTTTTTATGTTTTAATCTGACCGTTTTCGAGCAAAAGATTACTGATTAAGGAATTTGCTGATGTCCTCTTTGGAGAAGTTGCCAACGACAACAATCATTGAGCTATGTCCTTTCTCGATGGTGCAGATGACGAGTTCGTGCGGTTTGCGTTTGTTGGTGAAGATAAACATGTTGTCGCCTCCCGACGAATGACTGGTCATTAAGATTTCGTAATCTTCGTCGGTGGAAAGCGATTTTATGTCTTTGTCTATCTGCGTTTTGCCGCCGTCGCTCTCTGAGCTGATAATGAGCATTTTTTCTAAGTTTCCGAGCTTGCCTAAATCTTCACCACCGGCAGCGCTCAGAAACTTTGTGCCGAGTCCGAACATCGCCTTGTTGATGCAGACGAACTCAATGCCGTCCATGGTGGCATACTTGCTGAAAATCTTGTTCTGCGCCTGCGTGGAAAGCGTGCAGAAGGTGATGCATATCGCTAAAAAAATACGTTTCATATCTTTGAATTTTTAGAAGTTAATATACAGATTGACTATCTGTTTTGTTGCTTCTGTTTGTTGTAGGGCTTTGGTAGCCGGAGTGATACATTGTTCGGTTGCTTTGGCAATCATGCTGTTAGCCCGCTGTATCTGCATGGCTGCTTCTTCCGGTGTGCTACATGTGTCGCGGAAGGGGTCAGTTTGCTTTTGGTGTGAGATAACACCGCCGCCTATCGCGAGAAGAATAGCCACCGTTGCTGCAACGCGATACCACATCTTCGGAGGTGTCTTTAGACGGTAGATTATTCCTTTGTTTTGCTTCTCCTCTGACAGAACCGACTTTTTCTCCGTCTGTCCGAGGTCGTTTACAAAAGCGGTTATTTCTTCGGCTATGTCAGTCGGCATTTCTTGGTCGGAGATGTGCGAAAGCATAAGGAATAGTTGCTTGTCCTCTTGCAACTCTGCCGGAATGTTCTCTCGACGAAAGAAATCAGCCAACAGCCGTTCTTCGTCCGGCGTCGTTTGTCCCTCGTAGAAACGAGAGAGAAGCGATTTTATTTGTTCTATGGTCATGTTGTATGTCATAGTTTTCGTTATATTTTGAGTTCATGGTCTTATAATGTCCGAACTAAATTCGGACGCAATTAAGGGAGAAGTGCGGTCTTTACTCTTTTAACGTCAGTGGTCTTTGTTCTTTGTTCCTACAGTGAAGCTGCCTTTTCCCGCAGCGTTTTTCTTGCTCGAGACAGCAAAGTATAAATGTTTTCGCGACTGAAACGGGTCAGTTCTTGTATCTGCTCTATCTCTAATCCGTCAATCGTGCGTAAGCGTAGCACTGTTTGCTGGTCGGGTGGCAGTTGAGCAATCAGTTGCAGTACGGCGTTTAGGTCGCTTGCTGCGTCAATTTGACGTACGGTGTCGTCTGTCGTAAGAATTTCAAAAATCTCATCATTCAATTCTGCTTTGGCGCGTTTGAGACGGTCGAGGCAGTTGTTCCGCACCATGGTCAGGACAAACGGAAGCGGCGGTTTGTCGGGTTCTATCGTGTCCCGTTTGCTCCATAACTCGGAGTACACATCTTGCACGCAGTCCCGCGCCTCGTCACGCTGACGGAGCAGGTTGTATGCAAGTGCATACATCTTTCCGCTCAGCGGCAAATATATATCGGTGAACTGCTTGTGCGTCATTGTGTGGTGTCTCTGCAAATTGCTGTCCCTTATTGCAGCGCAAATCGTGTGCCATCTGCAACCGTTCGAAGGGCTTTCTATATGTAATACGATTGAAACGGCAAAATCTTACATGGTGGGTGCGTTTTTTTTTATTGTTTCAAAAAATATGCGTATCTTTGCAATCACATTCGCAAGATTAACAACTATATGAATAAAAGACAATAATCACGATATGAAACAAAAGTTATTTTTTCTTTTAGCTCTGCTATGCGTAATGGTGAAGGGAGTGTTCGCCGACCGCTGGGACGGCTTTTCAACATCGAAACCGGCTTGGGACGGTTCTGCGGCAGTCATTAAGACGGCAGCCGAACTGGCTTACATCCGCGACCACTGGGCAGAAGGTTCGGGCTATGACGGCGACAAGTATTTCTATCAACTCAACTACCGCGTGGAAGACGACCTCGACATGAGCGTCAAGAACTGGGTTCCGATGTGGAATGCCTACAGAGGCACGTTCAACGGTAACGGGCACACCATTCGCATCGTGATTGATGACCCTAACCTCAGCAGCAACTATCAGGGACTGTTTGCCCATATCCATTCCAGCGGCAAGGTGGAACATGTGCACGTGGACGGCAATATCAATGTGGGTAACGCACGATTAGTCGGCGGTATTGCCGGTGAAAACGACGGCGAGATTTGGGACTGCTGGGTGAGTGCAGATGTCAAGAGTAATCATTACAGCGTCTATGCTGCCTCGTTAGGCGGCATTTGCGGGAAGAACTACGGAACAATACGTTATTGCTGTATGTCGGGCAATGTAACTAACCTTGCGGGCAATTCCGGCGTAGGAGGACTGATTGGGTGCAATGAAACCAAAAAAGTTGGATTCTGTACTGACTGCATGTTTTATGGCGATGTTAACACCAACCACAGTCAGGGAACCCCATATATTGGAGACGACGTAAATGGAGCGTATTATTATCCGGGAGTTATATCTATATATAACCCCAATGTCCTCAATACGATTCCCGGCGGAAACTATGTTTATCGCGATGCTTTCAGGTATCCGTATTCCTGCACTGTCAGTATTTCCGGTACCGGCACTCTTGAGCCGGGATTCGTAAGAGGGTTCCCCGGTGAGACCATCACTCAGAAAGTTACATTAGGTGTGTCGGTGAGCATGTCAGTTGATAAAGTTGATGGCGGCAGCGTAGGCATCAGCGGCAATGATGTGAGCGGCTATACATTCCAAATGCCGAACAGAAATGTCATTGCAAAAGCCGTCTTCTATGACGGTTTTCCGACACAAGGCGCAGGAACGGAGAGCAACCCGTATATCATCAGCAGCACTGAAGACTGGGAGGCTTTCGCCCGGCAAGTAGGCAAGGGTTTCAACTTCAGCGGCAAGTATATCAAATTAGTCAACGACCTGAGTGTTTCGACCATGGTTGGCACAGACGAGGGAAACTCGTTCCAAGGCATATTTGAAGGCAACGGCAAGACGCTGACCTTCAACTATAATATGGCAGATAAAAATTATGCTGCACCTTTCTGCTATACGAAGAATGCCAATATCGCTAATCTCCACGTGACAGGAACAATCCGCTCTTTTGCGCAATATGCCGGCGGTATCGTTTCCCAAGCACACGGTGGGCTGACCCTCCGCAACTGCCGCAGTTCGGTGACTATCGAGTGTAGCAAGCATGTCGAAGGCATGCATGGAGGATTGGTTGCAAGACTTAACGCTAACGGCGGCAAAGTCATTATAGACGGCTGCTTGTTCGACGGGGTCTTTACCACTTCCAATTATACTTTCAGCTGTGGAGGATTTGTCGGATATTCAGAAAACGACTCTGTCACTGTCAGCAACTCACTGATGCTGCCTAAACGTGTGTACGAAGGCATGATTTCTTACACCTTTGTCAACCACACAGGAACCCATGCTACAATTACCAACTGCTACTCTGCAGCCCCCGCCAACCTGCCAGGCAACCAAGGCAAGCGTGCGCGTTCGGTCAAAGCAGGTGATGAATATGTTATTATCAAGTCTGTCAGCCCTGTAGGCGGAAGCACCGCTTCATACAATGTCAGCGGCATTACAGCCTATAACATGGGTATGACCTGCGACGGCACATTCTACTACGGCAATGAAGATGAGGTGGTTCTCACGCTCACCAATACATCCGTCTGCCCTGAGCCGGGCTACAGCTACGGCTACAAGGTCAGCGCAGGCACACTCAATGGCAGTAACCTCAGGATGCCGAACGAGGATGTGTTCATCAACATTGATACCCAGACTAAGATTCCGGAGGATTGGGCAATAGTAAGCACAGGTGACAAAGACGACCCTTATATAATCTATACCGTAGAGGGTCTGAATCTGCTCGCCCAACGTGTCAACCAAGGCAATCAAAGATACGAGGGAAAATTCTTCAAACTCGGTGCTGACATCACTTACAGCCATACTACAGCATGGGACGACCCTGCAAGTACTGAGAATAACTTCACTCCCATTGCTTACTACAATAACTTTAGTGGCAATTTCGACGGTGCCGGACACACTATCAGCGGTATCCGCATCTATAGTAATTCTGACACGAACACCAATCCGGTAGGTCTTTTTGCGAAGACAGACATGAACGCCTGCATCCGGGGCGTCACACTCTCCGATACACGCATGTTCGGCTACATGGTGATTGGTGGTATCGTAGGTTTCCCGAAAAATAGCAACATCACCGACTGCCACGTAACAAACACTGTCTGTCTGCGGTCTCCCGATTATCTTTTAGTAACGGTCGGAGGTATTGTTGGAAATAATTACCGCAGCAATATCAGTCATTGTACCAGTTCTGTCGTCATCACAAGTACTGCCGGCACTCCCATGATTCAGCAGTATGGAGGTCTCATAGGAGAAAGTAGTAATTACGAAAGTCTGACAAGTGAAAATATGGTTATCGGAGCCGTCATCCCAAAGTCCACGAATGGATACCATGGTGCAGTTGTCGGTTCAAGTTCCGGCGAACATCTCCGTCACAACTATTATACAGGTTGCACTGTAGCCGGTGTGGAAAACGCCACCAACGTAGGGCATAAAGGCGCAGACGTGCAGGAGAATGATGGTGCCGTAAGTATATCACCAATCGCCGGAAGCGGAACAGAAGCCGATCCTTTCATTATTTCTTCTACAGGCGAGTGGAACCTGTTTGCGTATAACATCAGAAACGGCAACAGCTATAGCGGTCAGTTTGTCAAGTTGGATGCCGACATCAATGTCTCGACGATAGCAGGTAGCAAAGAAGGCTATCCTTTCAGCGGCACTTTCGATGGCGGCTTACACACTATCACCGCCACCATTACCGACAACGCTGACTACACCGCTTTGTTCCGCTATATCAATGGCGCTACAATCAAGAACCTCAAAGTAGCAGGCACTATCGACGGCGGTCAGTACGCGGCAGCCATAGTGGGCGCAGTACAAGGCACAGGCGATAACACTATTGAGAACTGCGTGGCAACAGCCAATGTTGTAGGCGGCTCGCATATCGGCGGTATAGTAGGCAACGGTCAGGCAGGCAATGTCAGCATGACAGGCTGTGTGTATGCCGGCCTGATGAAGGGCGGAACAGAAGCCAAGGGCGCACTCTTCGGCTGGTGCGACAACGGTGGCACCAAGACTGCTACCGACTGTCTGTATCTTATACAGGAAGAGCAGAAAACCGATAACCTTGACCTCGTGAAAGGTAGCGGTGAAGTTACGTTGACCAATTGCTACAAGACCGACCAAGCAGAATACGACAGAGCACAATCAGCTCCAAGACGAAACCGCCTCGCACCGAAAGACGAGAGTTGGGACTATGACGAGTTGTACTATGGTATTTGGGCAAATATCTATGATGTCATGCCCGACTACTTAGGTAAGCTTTGGGTGGACTACGGTTTCTTGAAAGTGTATGACGGCGGTTTGGAGTACGAAGGTTGGTATATCGTTGCATGCATCAGCCTTGCCGACGATAGCGACAATAACGCACTCATACAGTTGGCTACCGACTATATTGTTGATGTGACCCTCACCGACCGCACGCTCTATCAAGATAACGCATGGCAGACCCTCTGCCTGCCGTTCAATCTGGACAACTTCGCTGGCACACCATTGGAAGGTGCTACGGTGAAGACACTCGTTGGCTCGACTTACGATGAGAGCACCGGCACACTGACGCTTGACTTCTCCGACAACCTGACGGCTATTGAGGCCGGCAAGCCGTATATAGTACGCCGCCCGAATGGAGTAGAACTCGCTAACCCGATGTTCAGAGGTGTTGTTGTAAGCACCGAAATAACTGCTGTTTATACTAACCATATCGACTTCGCCGGAACCTATCGGGCAACAACCTTCAACGAAGACAACCCGGATATTCTCTTGCTCAACGCCGACGCTACGTTAAGTCATCCTAAGGCGGGCGAGTCTCTCGGATCATGCCATGCATACTTCCCCCTGAAAAATGGTCTTACAGCAGACAAACTGCAACGTATCGTGCTGAACAACATAGAGGACGGCACTGCTATTGAGACAGTAACCGGCGAGCAGAAGGATAGGGTAGTTAAGTATATCGAGGACGGCAAGTTGTATATCCGCCATAGCGACAACACCTACGACGCAACCGGAAGAAGTATAAACAGATAAACACTATGGGAGTATTATATTGATCAAATAAAGTAAATAAACCATACTACTTTAATGGCGCTTCTTATTTTTAGGAGTGCCATTTTTTTGTGTATTTAGAAAAAAAGTGTAAATTTGCGCAATCATTTGTTTGTCATGAATAAGCTTTGTTTACTTTTTATTCCGATGCTACTGTGTCAGTGTGCTCCAAAAATGAGATATGTTGATGTTAAAGACATCGATAGTCTTGGTGTGGTTATTTATGAGCCATGCTTTTCGCGTGTTGATCTTCGTTGCGGCACCATGCCTTCGGTGGAAGAGAAGGATGTTATCTTTTGCGCCGAAGCTGCTTTTACAGAGACTCTGAGCGACACTTTTTTCCATGCCAATATTGACGGTAACCATGTGAGTGGTGGACGGTGGTACGAAGGAGCCCGTTGTGTGGAGACGCCCGACAAGGTGGGTAACACCGGAGGATTTGTGTGGTATGACGGGCATTTTGAGTTCTTTGCCGACACCCTCGAGGCAGAACAAGGTCTAAGGACGGCGGCTGAGAAAGGCGGAATGGGTTTCTGTCAGGAGATCATTATTCATGAAGGTAAGTATGTGAGCAATACCCGCACCGAGAATCCCCGCTTCAATAGGGTAGAGTTCTTCCGTGTGCTTGCTGAGATTGACGGGAAGTTGTGTGTGGTAGAGACCAAAGAGAAGATGCTCTTCTCTGCTTTTGTCGAGAAGATGTCGCTTATACCAGTAACCGAAGCCCTGTATATGGACATGGGTGCCGGCTGGAACCACTCGTGGTATAGGCCGAACGATGAGCAAGTCATTGAGATCCATGAGAAGGCATACAAGAGTCGGTTCTGCACCAATTGGATAACTTTTTATAAATAAGATATGGCTAATTTTTACATTATTCTTTTAGCGGCGTTAGCGCCGGCTCTTATTCTCTGTTGGTACATCTATCGAAGAGATAAGTATCAGCATGAGCCCATCAAGATGCTCTTGTTAGCATTCTTTCTCGGAGTCCTGTCCACTGAGATGGCCGCCCCGTTAGAACAGATGGTTGCTTTCTTGGGTCTGGTCAATCCCTCATCTACCTCATGGCTGGGTCAGATATGGCACGCTTTCGTTGGCGTGGCGGTGATAGAAGAGGGTGCCAAGCTGCTGGTGCTATGGATCCTGCTGCGTCGTAACAAGTACTTCGATGAGATGATCGACGGAGTCGTTTATGCAGCCATGGTCGGTCTTGGCTTTGCGGCAGCAGAGAACGTGATGTACCTGTTCTCTAATATCGACTCGTGGCAGTCGGTGGCAATAGGTCGTGCTATCTTCTCTGTCCCTGCTCACTTCATGTTTGCTGTAGCGATGGGCTATTACTACTCTCGCAACCATTTCTTGATGGTGAGCGCAAGTGATCGCCGCAAGGTGTTTACCGTGCCGGTGCTCCTCCATGGTATTTTCGATGCGCTGTTGATGATTGCTAATGTGTCTCCGGCTATGCAGGGAGTCCTTTTCTTGTGCTTCATCGTGGTTTGTGTTGTGATGTACCGCTTGTCGCTTAAGAAGATCAATGAGCTCATCAAAGACGATGAGTTGTTCAGGAACCTTAATATCTGACGCAATGGCTATCATGAGACGAATAGTTTTTTGGCTTTTCTTTGTTATGCTCGGTGTGTCGGTTGCCGCTCAAGAGACGGTGCAACCAACGACTGAGTTTGAGTTTCTCACCGAATATGGCTACAATCTCACTTATCAGCATCATGCCAATTTCGACCTGAAGGCTCGTACGACTATCAATCGCCATTTCGAGTTGGATGCCGCCTTGCAGTTATCAACGGTTAATCATTATACCGCAGCTGTGAGTACTCGTGCCGTCTTCCCCTTGCCCGTGGGCGATATGTATCTGCAGAACAGGTTGATGTATAAGTTGCTGTGTTTTGCCAAGCTCTACGATTTCAATGCAGCTCTCTCGTTGGGCTACCGCATGGATTATGTCAATGTGGAGTTGGGCTTGTTCGCACGAGTGATGGACGAGTGGAAAAGACCGGTCCACTCAGAGGTAGAGCCTATCATTGAGCCGTATAATATCCTCTATAGGATAGAAGCTTTTGTTCGTCCTCAGGCGAGCAGATGGAACCTGAGCCTGTGTTTTAGCAATATCGACGACTATCAGATGGAGCGTATGTGGCAACCTTTGTTCATGCTCGGAGGCTATTTTTGTCCTGCCGACCATTGGAAAGTGCTGGCAGGAGTAGAGTGTAAGCCCACGGGTATGTTCCACCTCAATGCACAGTTCTATGGAGTGGTGGCGAGAGTGGGTGTGGCATATAAGTTATAGTTAATCAAATGGCAGAGATGATGAAAAAGATATTTTTCCTTTTGGCGATAGTGTCGCTCACGGCATGTTCGAAGAACTTAGACTTGGTTGGTATGTTCGCCGGTCAGAGTCCGCAACCAGATTATCGGTTTGATAAGTCGATGGAGCATAACGCGGCTGTCGGCCCTCGAGACCTCGTCCTTTCGTCGGATGATTATCGTTTTTATGTTGGAACAGACACTCATGTTGACGAGAAGTATGAACATACTGCACAATATCTCCGTGATTTTCGTCAAGACCCTTCAGCCTCTTTCACTCTCATGCTCGGCGACCTTATCAACGCTCAGCAGAACATACCTTGGGTGTCTGAGATGTTTCGCGACTCGTGCGGGACGAAGAGAGACCGGATATACATCACTCTTGGCAACCACGATGCTTACTTCAACCAGTGGGGTGAATGGCAGCAGGAGTGGGGTTCGTCATCCTATAGTTTTGATGTTGTTACACCCAACGCCAAAGACTTGTATATATGTATTGAGTCGGCTAATGGCACTTTAGGAAACAAACAGACTCGCTGGCTCAAAGAGCTGTTGGAGCAATCGCTCAACAAAGGTTATCGGCACAAGATCATCTTCACTCATACTCACATGTTCAAGAAAGATGGTTCGCAAGGCCATACTTCCAACTATGCTATGGAGGAGACCTATGAGCTCACCGACTTGTTCTCGCGCTGTGGTGTTGATTGGTATCTGTGCGGGCATGACCATTGTCGGGAGATAACGCACCATAAGGGAGTAACATATATCATCGTGGATGCACTGGAGGAACATTATAATAATGCTTTCTACATGATTGCCGACATAGGCGAGCAGATGCATTACACTTTCGTTCCTGTGGGCGAGCAAGACTAAGAGACGATGAAGATAGCGTTGATAGGACCTGAGTCGGTGGGCAAGACTACCATAGGGCAGAGGCTTGCCGAGCAACTGTCGGGAGTGTTCGTAGAAGAGTATGCTCGCGGTTATGTCGAGCGGCTCGGCAGAGACTATACTGAGGCAGATGTAGAGCATATAGCCAAGGTGCAGATAGCTCAGCTCAGTGCCGATTATCCGTCAGACCCGGTGTTCTTCGATACCGACCTTATCATCACTCGTGTGTGGTTCGAGCATCGTTGGGGTAGGTGCCCTGAGTTCGTGACGGAAGCTATCGATCAGCATTGGGTGGACGCCTACTTGCTCTTCCGACCCGACCTGCCTTTTGTCAGCGACCCCGTCAGAGAGAACCCTGGCATCCGCGAACAACTCTACGACAGATATCTTGAGCTCATCCGCCAGACCCGCCTACCTTATCGCATTGTCAGCGGACAAGGAGAAGAGAGACTGCGCTGCGCACTGAGAGCAACCTCAGACCTCTGCTCCTCTCCTCGCGAAGGACGGGCAGAACGATAGAAAATTCAACCATTCAACTATTCAACCATTCAACTTCTATTATGTCCGAAATTTCTGAAATAGGTGAGTTTGGCTTGATCAGCCGTCTTACCAAAGACTTGAAAACTATCAATCAGTCCACTATCAAAGGAGTCGGAGATGACGCAGCGGTGCTCAACTTCGGCTCAAAGCAGACTCTTGTAACAACCGACCTGCTCTTAGAAGGTGTACATTTCAATCTCGAGTATGTCCCCCTCAAGCATCTCGGCTACAAGGCAGCAGTCGTCAATTTCTCAGATATCTATGCCATGAACGGTCGCCCGACACAGATAACGGTAGGGTTGGGCGTGAGCAAGCGTTTCTCAATAGAGAATATTGAGGAGTTGTATTCGGGTATCCGCTTGGCATGTGAGCGTTACGGTGTTGACCTTGTAGGCGGCGACACCTGCTCGTCGATGACCGGTCTGACTATCGCTATCACTTGTCTTGGCGAGGCAAAAAAAGAAGAGATTGTTTATCGCAGTGGTGCCAAGCTCAATAACCTCATCTGTGTGAGCGGCAACCTTGGTTCGGCCTATATGGGTTTGCAGCTCTTAGAGCGTGAGCGCATTGTCTTGCGAGCCGATGAGAATGCTTCACCGGCTTTCGAAGGTCGTGAGTATCTGCTTGAGCGACAACTCAAACCCGAAGCACGCAAAGATATCATCGAGCAGTTGCGTAAGGCAGGCATCAAACCCACGGCTATGATGGACATCAGCGACGGACTGAGCTCGGAGATCATGCATATATGTAAGGCTTCGAATGTGGGATGTGCAATCTATGAAGACAAGATCCCTATCGATTATCAAGCGGCAGTGTTAGCCGAGGAGATGAACCTCAACATCGTTACCTGTGCGCTCAATGGAGGCGAGGATTACGAACTGGTCTTCACGTGCTCTCTCGACGACTACGAGAAACTCATACCGCTTGACGATGTGTATCTTGTGGGACAGATAACCAAACCTGAGTATGGCTGCAAACTCATAGGCAGAAACGGCGAAGAACTAACTCTCAAAGCACAAGGGTGGAACTTCGATCACTAAGGTTTTTTTAAATTAAATTTTCGTATAGTTGGCTGTTTCGAAAATTATCACTAAATTTGCGCCCTAATATTGCATTTTCGTATTAGGGCGCATTTTTTGCTTATTGAAGAGCTACTTTTCGCACTAATGAGAAACAAAACATCAACACAAGATGATTGATTATATCAAAGGCGACATTACCGAACTCACCCCCACTTATGTTGTTTTAGAAGCAGCAGGTGTGGGTTATGAGATCAACATAGCCCTCCCTACTTTCTCTTTGTTGCAGACCATACAATCAGATGGTAAGGTGGCCAAACTTTTTGTCAGTGAGATTATTCGCGAGGACGCTCATCTGCTTTTCGGATTTCCGGGCAAGGGTGAGAGAGAGCTGTTCTTGCTGCTCACCTCTGTGTCGGGCATAGGTCCGAATACGGCAAGGATGATCATGTCGGGTTATAACGCAGGTGAGGTAAAGCAGATTATCGCCACCGGCAATGCTGCTGCATTGAGCCGTATCAAAGGTATGGGGGCGAAGACGGCACAGCGTATCATCGTTGACCTCAAGGATAAGATCCTCAAGATTCAGCTTGATGATGCCACTGCTGCGGTTGAAAACATGGATATGCCTCTGGTTGAGGTCAATACGGAAGTTAAGGCAGAGGCTGTGGCAGCTCTCACAATGCTCGGTTTCGCGGCAGCCGCATCGGGCAAAGTGGTGGACAAAATCCTTAAGGACGACCCTTCAGCAACGGTCGAGAAAACAATACGATTAGCTCTTAAAATGCTGTAACACACCAATCTATTTGCCTATGATAAAACTCTACTAATCTTGTTTACACATAAGTAGGCTAAGAGACAGCACTTGAAAAAATATCTCTTCATATTATTAGCATTCTCATCGTTGACGCTTGCGGCTCAGACAACGCAAGAGTCAGATACGATAGTGTCGGACACTCTGTCCACCAAGGTTAAGCAGGTGGGTATCGATAACTACGATGCCCTCTCGTTGTATAGCAAACCCATCGACCTGAAAGATCCGGAGAACATAACTACCGAGACGCAGTATGACCCCGTTACAGGATACTATATCATCCATTCGAAGATAGGTGACATAGATATCTCCACCCCCTTCCTCATGTCGTCTGACGAGTATCGTCAATACTCTGAGAAGCAGGCTATTGCTCGCTATTGGCAACAGAAGCAGGCAGAGCAGGAGCACGACAACGAGAAGAAGTTTGACATCACCGATATGAAGTTTAACATCGGTCCTGCCGACAAGGTCTTTGGTCCCGGAGGCATACAACTCAAGATGCAAGGTTCGGCAGAGTTGCTCTTCGGCTTCAGGCATCAGTTCGTGGCTAACCCGACGCTCACCCGACGCTCACAGAACAACAACATCTTCGACTTCGACGAGAAGATACAGGTCAGCGTCAACGCCAAGGTTGGCGATAAGCTCAATTTCAACCTCAACTACAACACCGAGGCATCGTTTAATTTCGACCGTCAGAACCTCAAGCTCGATTACAAAGGTAAAGAGGACGATATCATCCAGACTCTGGAGGCGGGTAATGTGTCGATGTCGCTCAACTCTCAGCTCATCCGAGGCAGTCAGGCACTTTTCGGTATAAAGACCAATCTTAAGTTCGGCAAGTTGTCTGTCCAAGCCCTGCTCTCGCAACAGAACTCCGAGACACAGTCGGTGAGCTCGCAAGGCGGAGCACAGACCACCTCTTTCGAGATCACTGCCGATGCCTACGACGAGAACCGCCATTTCTTCCTCTCGCACTTCTTCCGCGACAACTACGAGAAATCGATGGCACAGCTCCCATATATCGCCTCAGGTATAACAATCAACAAGATAGAGGTGTGGGTAACCAACAAGCGCGGACAGTATGAGAGTGCCAGAAATGTGGTGGCTTTTGCCGATCTGGGTGAGGCCGACCAACAGCATATACAAGGGCAGAACATCACCGTAGTGGCACAAGGTACTCAGCCCTACAACAAAGCCAACACACTCTACCAGAACCTCAATCAGTATGCCGACGAGCTGAGAAACAGTCAGCAAGTTAACTCCTCGCTGCAGAAATATTTTCCGGAGTTGCTTGGCGGCGAGGACTACGAGAAGATCGAGTCGGCACGACTGCTCTCCTCGTCTGAATATACGCTCAACTCTTCGTTGGGATATATCTCTTTGCGTACCGCACTCAATCAAGACGAAGTGCTATGTGTGGCGTACGAATATACCTATGGCGGACAGGTCTATCAAGTGGGTGAGTTCTCCACCGATGGGTCGGACGCGCTCAAGGCACCTAACGCACTCTTCCTCAAGATGCTTAAGAGCTCCAACAACTCGCCCAACATGAAAGGTCGAGGCGTCTGGGACCTGATGATGAAGAACGTCTATTCGATAGGCGCTTCACAGATGACCCAGGATAAGTTTGAGCTGTATGTGATGTATCGCAACGACTCTGTGGGCACCAATGTGCAATATCTGCCCGATGGAGAGGTGAAGGGTAAGCAGCTGCTCCGAGTGCTCAACCTCGACCGCTTAGACCAGAAGAACAACCCCTATGCAGATGGTAAGTTCGACTATATAGAGGGTTATACGGCTATCAGTCAGAACGGACGTATCATCTTCCCTGTGCTCGAACCGTTCGGTTCGTTCCTCCGCAAAGCTATTGTGGGCTCCAAGGCGGGCGATGCTCAGGCTGAGGCTCTTGCCAATAAGTATGTCTTCCAAGAGCTCTACGACTCCACCCTTGTCGTTGCTCAAGAGTTGTCGGAGAAGAACAAGTTCACCATCACCGGTAAGTACAAAGGCTCGTCCGGCAGTGAGATACGTCTCAACGCCATGAATGTGCCTCGAGGCTCGGTTAAGGTAACAGCGGGTGGTGCCACTCTGGTGGAGAACGTGGACTATACCGTTGACTACACTATGGGTGTTGTCACCATCCTCAATCAGTCCATCCTTGATTCAGGGACGAAGGTAGATGTGCAACTGGAGAACCAATCGCTGTTCTCGATGCAACGCAAGTCGCTCGTAGGCGCACATTTAGAGTATGCCTTTAACAAAGACCTTGTTTTGGGTGGAACAATCATGCACCTCTCTGAGCGACCGCTCACCACTAAGGTCAACACCGGTTCGGAGCCTATCTCCAACACTATATGGGGAGTGAACGGAAGTTGGAAGACTGAGTTCATGTGGCTGACCAACCTGCTCGACAAACTGCCATGGACCACCGCCACTCAACCCTCTTCTTTCCAGATCAATGCTGAGTTTGCTCACCTCATTCCCGGTCATACACGCGAAGTGGGGAAAGCGGGTCTGGCTTATATCGACGATTTTGAGGCGACCAAGACCAAGATTGATGTACACCATCCTGCTTTCTGGAAGCTGTCGTCCACTCCTTCCGACTTCTCTGAGTCAACCCTGAGCGATGATATAGGTTATGGTAAGAACAGAGCTATGCTCGCGTGGTACAATGTCGATCCTATCTTCGGTAATGGCTTCAACAGCTTCACGCCCAAATATATCAAGGACGACCCTGACCTGCTCTCTGACCACCGCACACGCTCTGTCATCGCCACTGAGATCTATCCTAACAGAGAGCAAGCCACCAACGTGGACCAGCGTCTGACGGTGCTTAACCTCGCTTATTACCCGACCGAGAGAGGTCCGTATAACATCAACGCCGACGAGGTGGGTGCCGATGGCCGTCTGACCAACCCCGAACAGCGATGGGGCGGTATCATGCGGCGCGTTGACAACACCGACTTCGAGAAAGCTAATATCGAGTATATCGAGTTCTGGCTGATGGACCCGTTCCTTACTAATCCTGATCCTTCTTTTACCGGTGGTGAGTTGTACATCAACCTCGGAGACATCAGCGAAGATATCTTACGCGATGGAAAGAAAGCTTTTGAGCATGGTCTGCCCGTCTCGGCCAGCGATGCCGTTACTCTCGACTCCACCGTATGGGGACGAGTGCCTCGTACCACCAGCACTGTTACCGCCTTCTCTAACGAGGCAGGTGCGCGCGCTCATCAGGATGTGGGACTCAACGGATTGTCAACCGACCAAGAGTTCACTTTCGAGTATAAAGGTAAGCGACCATACGCTGACTATGTACAACAGTTGCGCAGTAAGGTCAATCCTCAGGTTCTTGAGCGTTGGCAGAACGACCCGATGTCGCCTCTCAACGACCCTGCCGGCGACAACTACCATTACTACCGAGGCGACGACTATGACCAAGCCGAGACATCCATTCTCGACAGATATAAGTATTACAATGGTACTGAGGGCAACTCGCCTATAACGGGCGAAGGAAGAGACTCGTACAGCTCCGCATCTACTCTGCAACCGGATATAGAGGATATCAACTCTGATAACACCTTGAGCGAGTATGAGAAATACTATCAATATAAGATAGTCATCCGCCCCGGTATGCTTAATGTGGGACAGCAGCATATAGCCCAGAAGAAAGTGGCGAATGTAGTCCTGCTCAATGGCGAGAAAGCGGATGTAACATGGTATCAGTTTAAGATACCTATTCGTGAGTACGACTCGCGCGTCGGTTCTATCCGCAACTTCAAGTCTATTCGTTTCATGCGTATGTTCCTCACCGGTTTCCGTGATGAGACCTTCTTGCGTTTTGCTTCGCTCGACTTGGTTCGTGGTGAGTGGCGCAACTGTACCAAAGACCTCTATCCGGTGGCTTATCCTCCTCAGACTAAGGGAAGCCTGGATGTGCAGGCTATCGATATTGAAGAGAGCGGCTCGCGCACACCGGTCAACTACGTATTGCCTCCCGGTGTTACGCGCCAGACCGACCCCGGACAAGCGCAGCTCATTCCGCAGAACGAGCAGTCGATGGTGCTCCGCGTTCATAACCTTGCTCCGCGTGATGCTCGAGCCGTCTATAAGAACACCTCCTACGACATGCGACAATACAAGCACTTGCAGATGTTCGTGCATGCTGAAGCTATAGAGGAAGATCCGGAACTGCTGTCAGGCGACCTTAGCTGCTTCATCCGATTGGGCTCTGACCTCGTGAGCAACTACTACGAGTATGAGATACCGCTCACCCTCACGCCCGCCGGTATATACAGCGATAGTGAGATAGACCGTGCTAAGGTATGGCTGCCGGAGAACATGTTCGATTTTGCCTTCTCTGTCCTTACCGATGCCAAGCTGGCGCGCAACAAAGCCAAGAGAGCCGGCAACAGTCAGGTGAGCAACCTCATACCTTATACTATCTATGACGAGGCTTCGGGCAAGCCTAAGAACAGGATAACCGTCATGGGTAACCCGACGATAGAAGATGTAGAGAACATCATGATAGGTATCCGCAACAACGGTCCGCGTGTATGCTCTGGCGAGGTGTGGGTGAACGAGCTCCGCATGTCTGAGTTCAACGAAGAGGGAGGTGTGGCTGCCATGGCCAACGCTGCCCTCGCACTCTCCGACATCGGACAAGTGAATGTGGCAGGACGCATAGAGACAGCAGGCTTTGGCGGCATAGAGAGCAATGTGCTCGACCGTAACATGGAGAACCACTATCAGATGTCAGTCTCTGCCGCTTTCGAAGCAGGACGACTCTTCCCTGAGAAAGCCCAGATACAACTGCCTCTGTATGTGGCTTACACCAATGAGACGCTCTCACCCGACTACGACCCGTTAGACACCGACATCAAACTGTCGGAGACACTATCTACCTTCGAGACCAAGGCAGAGAGAGACTCTGTAAGACAGATGAGTCAGACACAGCAGACCTCAACCAACTTCACCATCTCGACAGCCAAGGTGAACATACACTCCAAGAAACGGAACATGTTCTACGACCCTGCCAACTTCTCGCTCTCGTACGCTTTCTCTGAGCAGAACCAGCGCACACCTGAGTTAGAGAAGAACTACTCTAAGACGCACAAAGGCTCGTTCCAATATAACTACAACTTCTCACCTCAACCATGGGAACCGTTCAAAGAGGTGAAGGCTGTGGACAAGATCAAACTGCTCAAAGAGTTCAATATCTACTACCTGCCGCAGTCGTGGGCTTTCTCAACCGACATGAACCGACAGTTCAACCACATGAAGATGCGCGACTTCAACAAAGAGGCAGGAGCTAATCAGATGGACCTCACCTTCTCTAAAGACTTCATGTGGAACCGACAGTTCGACTTCAAGTACGACTTGACCAAGAACATGAAGTTCTCGTTCCAGACGGCTATGAACTCAACGGTTGATGAGGGCTACTTTACTCCTGAGATCATCAAGGACTATGCTTTCACTCACGACTACTACGAGGCTTGGAAAGATACCATACAGCGCTCTCTGGCACGCTTCGGTACACCTTATGCATATCAGCAAGTGTTCACCGCTTCGTGGAACATACCCTTCAACAGAATATCGTGGCTCGATTGGCTCACCGCTAACGCCTCGTATAATGCTAACTACAACTGGAATAGGACTGCCACCACCACCAACAAGACCAACAACTCAGACGATGGTAATCTTGGAAATGTAGTGTCGTCAATGCGTAGTTGGCAGGCCGACGGACAGATCAACCTCGAGAACCTATACGGCAAATCGAAATATTGGAAGCAACTGAAGAACACCTACTCGGGTCGAACGCCTCAGAAGCGTCGGTTCACACCTAAGACCTTCACTCAGACTTATACCACCACCAAAGATACCACCATAACTATCAACCATAAGTTAGGTGCCGAGAAAGTTGAGCTGGTGGCTATGGACGAGAACGGCAAAGAGGTGAAGGTGAAGTATAGTATCACCGACAACAACACTATCGTGATGCGCCCGCGTATCAACTGCGATCAACTCAAGGTTACTATCCGCACTCTCGATCCTAATGCCAAGACGGCAGCAGAGATAACGGGCGACATGTTCGCATACTTCGGCACGATGATACGCCGCATACAAGTAACCTATAGGCAGACCGACGGGCTCACCGTGCCCGGCTTCGCACCACAAGCCGGCTTCATGGGACAGAGGAAGATCAACTCGTTCTATGCACCGGGCTTCGACTTCGCTTTCGGCTTCGTTCCCGGCAACTTCCTGGAGAAAGCGAAAGAGAGAGGTTGGCTCTCGACTGATACCACCGTCGTTCAGCCTGCCACCAAAGCTTATACCTCCGACTTCGATGTGAAGGTGTCGTTAGAACCCTTCCCCGGATTTAAGATACAGGTCAACGGAAAGAGATATAATGCCACCAACTCGTCCATCATCTATTCTTACGACCATCTGCAAGAGAACATGACAGGCTCGTTCAACATCACACAAGTGGCTATGTTCTCTGCCTTCGACCGCATAGGTGATGTCGATGAGAACTATGGCACTAAGTCGTTCACTCGCTTCCTTGAGTATAGAGATGTGATGGAGCAGAGAGTGCAAGAACGCTACAACCGACTCACCTACCCTGACGTGGGCTTCATCAAACAATACACACTGCTCGGCAACCACCAATATAGTGCGTCCAACGGGCGCGTCAATCGCAACTCATCGGATGTGCTCGTGCCTGCTTTCCTCGCAGCCTACACAGGAAGAGATGTCAACCGCGTCTCCTTCAACCCCTTCTTGAGCATCCTGCAGATATTGCCCAACTGGTCGGTCACTTTCGACGGACTGGGCAAACTGCCGTGGATAAAAGATAATTTCCGCTCAGTAACACTCACCCATGCTTATGTCTGCAAATATGCTGTGGCAGGCTACAACTCTTACTCCACATGGGTGCCTGCTGAGAACCAAAGCAACAAGATGCTCGGTTTCGTGAGAGATGTAACAACCGATATGCCTATCCCATCGTCGGCATACGACATATCAACCGTCTCACTCACCGAGCAGTTCTCGCCGCTCATCGGACTGAATCTGGCAATGAAGAACTCGCTCACCGCTAAGTTCGAGTATCGCAAACAAAGGAACATAGCACTCAACATCACCTCGGTGCAGATGAACGAAGGCTCAACCAATGAGTTCGTTATAGGTGTGGGATACACCATCAAAGATTTCGATGTCATCCTCCGACTCAAGAGCCAGAAACAGACGAAAGTGAAGAACGACCTGAAGCTCAATGTGGATGTGTCGTATAAGGACATCAAGACCCTTCTGAGGAAAGTAGAAGAGAACATTACTCAAGCCTCTTCGGGTAACAAAGTGTTCGGAATAAAGATATCAGCCGACTATGTGCTCTCGCAGAAGATCAACCTCCAACTCTTCTACGACCATCAGAGCACCACGCCGCTTGTCTCCACCTCTTATCCCACACGTGCAGACAACGCAGGTATAAATATCAAGATCATGCTTACACGATAGAAAGATGAAGTATAGTATAGTTGTTCCGGTATATAATCGTCCTGACGAGATCGACGAGTTGCTCGCGAGTCTTCCGTTGCAGCCTAAAGCCGACTACGAAGTGATAGTGGTTGAAGACGGGTCGGATATCAAGTGCGACAAGGTCGTTGAGCGCTATGCTCAGACTCTGCCGGTGAGCTATTTCTTCAAGCCTAACTCCGGTCCCGGGCAGACGCGCAACTATGGTGCCCGGAGGGCCAAGGGCGACTGGATCATTGTGCTCGACTCTGACATCATCCTGCCCGAGGGCTATCTCGCAGCTATCGACTCTTTCCTCTCGTCTCATCCTCAGATCGATGCTTTCGGCGGACCCGACAGAGCTCACCCCTCGTTCACACCTATACAGAAAGCTATCAACTACTCCATGACCTCTTTCTTCACCACCGGAGGCATACGAGGACGGAAGAAAGGTATGGATAAGTTCTATCCGCGCAGTTTCAACATGGGTATCCGCGCAGAGGTGTGGAGAGCCTTAGGCGGGTTCGGGAAGATGCGCTTCGGAGAGGATGTCGATTTTAGTCTGCGCTTAGTAGAAGCAGGCTATCAGACGGCTCTCATACCCGACGCCTATGTCTATCATAAGCGTCGCACCGATTTCCGCAAGTTCTTCCGACAGGTGTATAACTCCGGCATAGCGCGTATCAACCTCCATCTGCTGCATCCGGGGTCGATGAAATTGGTGCATACTCTGCCCGCGTTGTTCACTATAGGGCTATGTCTTATGGTTCTGCTGGGCATCATCTTACCTTGCTTCAATCCTCTCTTTGCCTGGATATGGGCATTGCTCGCGATATATGTACTGCTCATTTTCGTTGACGCACTCTTTGAGAACAAGAGTCTGAAGATAGCATGCTTGGCAGTGGTCGCTTCTCTGGTTCAACTGACAGGATATGGCTGCGGTTTCCTTTCTGCCGCATGGCAGCGCCTCGTGCTGAAGCGTGGAGAGTTTGAGGCATATAAGAAGAATTTTTACAAATAATAAGTTGACTCACGATGGACTGGAAAGAAACATTAGGTTCTTTGTTGTCGCAGCAGGATACCGCTGCAAAGCAAACCGAAGAGCAGATGGCTGCACCTGAGCCTGAGCGTCCGCAACTGACGCTTTTCTTCGAGAAAAGACGAGGTAAACCATCGACCATCATTACAGGCTACGACAGCCTTCCCGAGGAGCGCCATGCTGAAGCCCGTGAGTTGGCGTCACGCCTCAAACAACGTCTCGCCTGCGGAGGTTCGGAAAGAGACGGAGAAATCCTCCTGCAAGGAGATGTGAGACAAAAAGTGAGAGAGATACTAAAAAGTAATGGTTATAAAGTAAAAAACTAAACTTTATCTAAATGAATTCAATTATCAAATCCGGCAAACTATGTCTGTGTGACGAAGCAGACGCTCTTATATCAATGATAGGGCGTTTGGATGAAAATTTTGAGAGAGCCGTTGATTTGATATGCCAATGTACCGGAAAGTGCATATTGATTCTATCATTAACAACCTATTGCCAACTTATATGATTCACTTCTTTGTAATGGATATTGACGGTACTCTGACCGATGGCAAATTGTATATCGGGCAGAGTGGCGAGATGATGAAAGCCTTCGACGTAAAAGACGGATATGCCGTTGCTGTCATGCTGCCCCGAGCCGGCATCATACCTGTTGTCATCACCGGACGACAGAGCAATATTGTCAGCGAACGCTGCAAAGAACTCGGCATCACAGAATGTCACCAAGGCAGCACTGACAAACTTGCCTCTCTTACACAACTAATAGACAAGTACTCTGTACAGGAGCAAACCTCTTTTTCACTTGCCGATGTTGCATATATTGGCGACGACCTCCCCGACCTTGAATGTGTTGAGGCGGTCACCAAAGCAGGAGGCATAACGGCATGCCCGAATGATGCAATCAGAGAAGTGAAAGATGCGTGTACATTCGTTTGCGGGAAAAACGGCGGATGTGGTGCAGTGAGAGAGTTTGTAGAATATCTGACAAAAGATGCAATTGTTGTATGACGTTTTTGATACATTATTGTTTGTTTGCTTATGAAAATTTATCATGGAAACATATTGACCATTGATGCCCGCAACACAGTCTGCCGCTACCTTGTAGAAGACGGGGGGAAAATAGTATATGTGGGCAATGAATTTCCGAAACAGTATGTCGATGCCGAAATTACGGAACTGGGAGAAAAAGCACTACTGCCATCTTTTGTTGATACCCACC
The DNA here is from genome assembly GCA_946186735.1 of uncultured Bacteroidales bacterium. Lineage (GTDB taxonomy): Bacteria > Bacteroidota > Bacteroidia > Bacteroidales > Paludibacteraceae > Colicola. Next base: position 8,285 of record CAMHOK010000011.1, on the reverse strand, counting down.
AACATTTTGCGTCGTTCTCGCTCTTTCATTCCGGACTTAATGTGATGAACTTCACTTCCAATGCGGATATGATTGAGGCTATAAAAGAATATGCCTCCCGTTGCTCTGACAGCACTATACTCGCATTCGGGGCATCACCATATTCGGTAAAAGAACGTCGGCTCATCAACCGAGAAGAGATGGACAGTGCCTGCCCCGACAGACCTATGATGCTCGTGAAGTACGACGGCCATGCTTGTGTCATAAACAGCATGCTTCTGAAAAAGCTGCATAATAAACTCTGCAAATTGCGCGGTTTCCACCCTGATAGCGGAGAGATGAACCAAGAGGCTTTCTTCGCCGTATCAGACTATATATCCAATTCCATAGCCATACCCAAACTGATACGCAATATGCAGAAGGCTGTTGACTATGAGGCATCCAAGGGTATAGGAATGATTCATACCGTAAGCGGTGTGGGCTTCCCGCTAAATGCCGACATAACGATTGAGAAACTCTTTGCAAAGAGCGTGCAGGGCGGATTCCAAATCCGTGTCTTCCCGCAATCAATGGACACCGGAGTGGCTGAAATACGCAGTCTGCCGCGTATAGGAGGGTGCTTCGAATGTGCTTTGGACGGCTGTTTCGGTTCGCAGGACGCAGCACTCACAGTTCCATACGCCATTGATGCCGGCAACACGGGCATACTATATTATTCTGACGAAAAAGTGACGGAGTTCTGCAAGAAGGCTAACCGCATCGGGCTGCAGATAGAGATGCATGCCATAGGCGACAAAGCCTTCGAACAGGCGACCAGAGCATTAAAGGCGGCATTAGACGATTTTCCGCGTGATGACCACAGGCACGGGATAATACATGCCTGCCTGCCTACGGAAGAAGGCGTGGAAATATGTTCGAAGTACCACATCAACCTGCTGATGCAGTCGGCTTTCGATAACTGGCGGCAGGAACCTCCCGAATATACAGAAAAAATACTGGGCAAGGAGCGCAATGCCGCACTCAACCCCGTAAGAACATTCCTCGACAAAGGCTGTATCATAGGTCAGGGCAGTGATGCCCCATGTACCGACCCCGACCCGATAGAATGGCTCTATCACGCTTGCAACCACACCAATCCCGCACAGTCGGTTAGCGTATATGAAGCCCTGCGCATGCTTACCTACAACGGGTGCTATGCGACTTTCGATGAGAAAGAACGAGGCACGTTGGAGGAAGGAAAGACGGCAGACATGGTCATCCTGTCAGCCAATCCGTACGATACACCGGTGACAGAACTTAACAGACTGAAAGCGGAAAAACTTATTCTATCGGGTGAGGAATACAAACCTCAAAGCCGGTCGTTGCTTTCAGTCATCTGGAACGGACTGACAAGTAATCAGAAATACTAATCATAAACATTTGATATTATGGTAAACAAAAATTATTGCATGAGTTCTTACCTTACGTTTCGCTACATAGAGAATCCTGACATGGAATTTTATGAGGGACTGCATCACACGGGTGACATGCCATTTCCCGAAGACAGAAAAGTGGCGGTACGCACGGCACAAGATATAGCAAAAGCCTATAAAGAGGCTTTCGAAGCCAAAGAAAAAGAAGCCCGTCTTGGTATCCTGCTTTCAGGCGGGATGGATTCGGCATGTCTTGCCGCTTTTATGAAACCCGGCACCGACGCCTATACCTTCCGTTTTCTTGATGCCACATTCTCTACAGGCGACATGGAACGCGCCAAACTCTATGCAGAGAAATACAAACTAAATCTTCATTACGTGGACATCAACTGGGAAGTGGTGCAACGCAATCTGCCTGCATTGATGAAAATGAAGGGGGCACCCGTTCACTCTATCGAACCCCAGATTATGGAGGCCGCCCTGCAAGCGAAAAAAGACGGTGTGGAGATGATGGTGGCTGCCGACGGCAGCGACCTTGTCTTCGGAGGCATGGACAGAATGTTATCAAAAGACTGGATGTTCGAAGAATGGGTTGACTTCTATACATTCCTTGACCCCAAGCGTGTGCTACGCAATCCTGTTTCACTCAACGAGGTTTATGAACGCTATCGCATGCCCGACAACAAGATTGACTATCTCCGTTTTATCGATGATATCTTCGCACACGAGTCAAGCGCATCATACTGCAACGCATGCATAACCGCCGGAATGAAGTACACACCATTTTTCGACCCCTCAGGCATGGTGAAGATGGCTGACCCTCTTGACCTGAAACGTGTGCGCCGCGGCGAATCGAAATATCTCATACGCGAACTCTTTCAGCTGTGCTACCCCGAACTGCCCATACCCGAGAAAGTGCCGATGCCAAGACCTGTGGATATATACTTCAAGGACTGGCGCGGGCCACAACGGCCGGAATTCCGAAGGGACATAGACATGGCCTCGCTCACCGGCAACCAGAAATGGCAGCTCTGGTGCCTTGAACAGTTCCTCAACATGCATGAACCGCTCCGCATCGGATATACAACAGGAGTGTTCGACCTCTTTCATATAGGGCATCTCAACCTGCTCCGCAAAGCCAAAGAACAATGCGACTACTTGATAGTCGGGGTATCGACTGATGATCTGGTAGAATACAAGGGTAAACGTTCCGTAATACCATTTGAGGAGCGAAAAGAAATTGTGGGTGCAATAAAATATGTGGATGAAGTAGTGACACAGGAGAATATGGACAAACTTAGTGCATGGAAGAAATACCATTTTAATGTGATGTTTGTCGGTGATGATTGGAAAGGAACGGACAAATGGAACAAGATTGAAGCCGAGTTGAAAGAAGTCGGCGCCGATGTAGTTTATTTTCCTTACACCAAAGGTACAAGTAGTACATTGATTAACGAGACATTGGTCCGGTTGAGAGAAGAAAATAAATGAGGAACCTATTGTAAAAATCGTGCATAACTATAGCAAAGTGTAGAAAATGTTTGCATAATTTGATGGAAAGGTGTAGTTTTGTGTCCTAAAAATGATGGAAAAGTGTAAATAATATGTTGTTCCGTAAGATTTCCAGTTATATAGAGGAGTATCTGAAGTCGGAAGATGATAAGATACTGCTGATTGAGGGAGCCCGACAAATTGGCAAGTCCTTCGCGAGGCAAAGGAGATGACAGAAGAAAAGTTGATGTTTTAATTTTCTAATATACAGAGAAACAATCAGTACGTTGGTTAATGAGACACTTATAAAATTAAGAGGATAATGGAGGATTTTTCTAAATATAATGGAGAAGGAACACAATTGCGCAAGGCTCAATTGCGGATGTTAGAAATACTAAAAAGTGTAGATGCAATATGCAGAAGGCATAATATACCTTATTGGATTGATTTTGGAACTTTGTTGGGAGCGGTGCGGCATAAAGGTTTTATCCCATGGGATGACGATGTGGATATATGTGTCTTAGATAAAGACTATAAGCAGTTGCGCCAAATACTGATACAAGAGCTACCGGAGCAGTTCGCATTCCAAGATACATCCATGGATAAGTATGCGTTCTTTACGTATGGACGAGTACGAGATAAAAAATCATATTGCTATTATCCTTATTTTGTAAAGTTACGTGAGCAGGGGCTCTGGATAGATATATTCAGATACGTTCCAATATCTTCGCCCATACTTAAGAATAGTGTAGATTTTATTTATCGCCGAACTTATCATGAGATACACCACTATGGAGATGTGGCGTATTCGTCGCAAGCGCGAAGATTTGTAAATAGAGTGATTGCGTATGTCCTGCATCCTTTTTCCCTTGCTGCCAAAAGCATTGTGGAGTGGTTAGGAAAACATAGTTCTAAGGGACTGTATGGGAGGTGGACATTGACAAAAACCGTTTATCATAAAGAAAATATCTTCCCTCTTACAGAAGTGGAATTCGAAGGACATAAGTTTTTCGCTCCCGGGAATTGGCATCAACATCTAACTGATATTTATGGTGATTATATGCAAGTTCCACCTCCGGAGAAAAGAGAGCAAATATTAGATATGAATAAAGTGCAGGTTTTCGAATGAAACGCGTACTTATAATAGGACCCAATTTTCATTACTTTAATGCAAGTATAGCTCGTGCTTTCCAATCGCTTGGCTGGGAAACACTTGTTGATGCGTATGATACGCCGGTTCATCCATATACAGCTATTAATAAATTGTGTTACAAGTTTGGCGACAAATCACATCAAAAGCAATTATCACGTGAACGTTATGATGCCCATATCCGAACTATAGTAGATATGTGGAGCCCTACTTTGGTATTTGTTCTCAATGGGGATAATATCTTGCCGAAAACTATGCAGTATATCGCGCAACGGGTTAAGACTGCAATTTGGACATTTGACTCTGTTAGGCGCTATCCGATTTTAATAGAGAACCTGCCATATGTTGCTGCTGTTTTTTGTTATGAGCAAGAGGATATTCCTTATCTAAAGCAGAAGTTGAATATTGATGCGCATTTTCTGCCACAGGCCTATGATCCGCAATTATATTATCCTATCATGGATGCTACAAAGAAGTATGACCTTTCTTTCGCAGGCGATGTGTGGCAATCAAAGAAACGCCAAGCGATTTTGCAGGCTATAGTAGATCGATTTCCGAATAAAAAGATTATTGTATGGGGTGTCTATAAACCATGGTATAAAGGCATTTGGAGGTGGTTAACCCGCGAGAGAAGAGATATTTATAAGAATTGCAACACAACGGCTGAGGTGTTGAATCGAACATATAATGAATCGCGAGTAGTGCTCAATATCCATAATGAGCAGCAAAAGAGTGGAGCTAATCCGAAAGTTTATGAGATAGCCGCTTCAGGTGCGTTGCAATTATGTGATTGTAATCCGTATATAGAGGAGGTTTTTGGTGATTCTCCGAAAATTAAGTTATACAGCAATAAAGAAGAATTATTGACGTTGTTAGAGATAATCTTTGAAAATCCTTCAACACACGCTGAGGCTATGGATATGTCTCAACATACCTTTGAGAAACGAATAGAGGAGGTACTTTACCTATTATAAAAATGAGTAAACTTCTGTTTATACAATACAGGCCTATCGGAGCCATAATGAACGGCGGCGACCAGTGTACCAAGCGCAATTATGATATGCTCTGCCGGGTGCTCGGCAATGAAAATGTGGATATATATTATATTCATCAAGAGGTGGAGCATAGTCCGCTATGGGTCTATGCCAAGGGTATGTGCTACATGCCCTTCGGCTATTTTCTCGGAATGACTCCCCGACGTCTTCAGTCGCTTGTCAGGCTTGCTGAGGCCTATGATTATGTCTTTATCGACCGTTCAGTGTTCGGTATCGTGGCAAAAGAACTGAAAAAAAACGGCTATAAGGGGCGGATCATTACTCATTTCCACAATGTGGAGACTCTCTATTTTGCAGCCAAAATTTCTGCCGGAATACCACTCAGAAAGGTGCTGATTCATTGTGCCGACGTCAATGACGAGGCCGCATGCCGCTATTCGGATAATATCGTGGTACTCAACAACCGCGATGTGGAAGCACTGAAAGAGCGTTATACCCTGCCTCGTGTGGTAGAGATACCTATCACACTCAATGATACCTTTAAGGCCATTGATGACAAGACCGACCATCTGTCTGTCGTCCGACAACAACCCCTTTGCGTGTTCCTCGGGAGCTATTTCCAGCCTAACAACGAGGGTATCCTCTGGTTCGTTCATGAGGTCTTGCCGCATGTTAACATCAGGATGCAGATAGTGGGTAAGAACATGGCACAACTCAAGCAAGAACACAAAGAGCTTCAAGACATAGAGGTCATCAGCGATGCTCCCGACCTTACTCCTTATCTCATAGATGCCGACATCATGATCCTGCCTATCTTCGCGGGAAGCGGCATGAAAGTGAAGACCTGTGAGTCGCTCATGTACGGAAAGAACATTATAGGTACAGCTGAGGCTTTCGAAGGCTATAAGCTCGACTATGAGAGAGTGGGCGGCAGATGTGCTACTGCTGAGGAGTTCAGGCAAGCTATCCATCGCATCGTTGAGCAGTCGTGGCCACGCTTCAATGACTACTCCAGACAGACCTATCTTGCTCATTACTCCCCTCAAGCCTTAGAGCTGCAGTGGAAGGAAGTGGTTAGACATTAGACTTTAGACCGCTGCGCTGTTAGACCGCTGCGCTGTTGGACCGCTTCGCTGTTAGTAAAAAAGAGAGGTGTGCTCAGCACACCTCTCTTCGTGTTGTATAGAACGGGAGTGTTTATTCTTCCTCTTTGAGGCTCTCCTGATACTCTTTGATGAGTTTGTCTTGAACATCCTGCGGAACGAGCTCGTAGGAGTGGAACTTCATGGTGAACGAAGCACGACCACCTGTGAGCGACGAGAGGGTTGTTGAGTACGACGACATCTCTTTGAGAGGTATCTGTGCCTGCAGACGAGTGAAGTTCTTCTCTGTATGCATACCCAGCACCATGCCGCGGCGACCTGTTACATCTGACATCACATCGCCCATCATGTCTGAAGGAACGAAGATCTCTACATCGTAGATAGGCTCCAGAACCTTAGGGTTAGCGTTGCGGAACGCCTCAGCAAAAGCGTTACGACCTGCCAGACGGAACGATATTTCGTTAGAGTCAACGGGGTGCATCTTACCATCATAGATGATGACGCGTACATCGCGGGCGTACGAACCGGTCAGAGGACCTTGCTCTATACGGTCCATGATACCTTTCAAGATAGCAGGGATAAAACGAGCATCGATAGCACCACCGACTATAGAGTTGATAAGAACCAACTTGCCACCCCACTCTAATGGTATCTCTTGAGTATCTTTAACAGAGATACGATACTCTTGGTTGCCGAACTTATAAACTTCTTTTACGGGAACACCTTCCTCGTAAGGCTCAACGATGAGGTGTACCTCACCGAACTGACCCGAACCACCCGACTGTTTCTTATGACGATAGTCGGCACGAGCAGCCTTAGTGATGGTCTCACGATACGGGATCTTGGGCTCATCGTACTGAATCATCATCTTGTCGTTGTTCTCAAGACGCCATTTGAGAGTACGCAGGTGGAACTCACCTTGACCGCTCACAATAGTCTGGCGCAACTCTTTCGATTGCTCGATGATCCATGTCGGATCCTCTTCGTGCATACGGGTGAGCAGTGCCGAGAGTTTCTCTGAGTCGCTCTCTGTGACAGGACGGATAGCGCGGCGATACTTAGGATCGGGATAAACGATCTGCGGGAAGTGATAAGAGCAATCTTTAGCGTCAAGGGTGTTGCCGGTGCGCGAGTCTTTGAGCTTAACAGTGGCAGCTATATCTCCGGCGGCAACCTCATCAATAGGGGTGCGGATAGAACCGGCTACTGCATACAGCTGTGAGATACGCTCTTTCGAACCACGGTCAACGTTCTGAAGGTCGTCAGCACCATGGATGGTACCTGCCATCACCTTGAAGTAGTTAACCTCACCAATATGAGGCTCCACCGAAGTCTTGAAGATGAACATCGAAGCCGGAGCAGTTGCATCAGGCTCTACCTCCTGACCTTCGTCAGTCTTAGGACGCGGAGCGTCTGCTACCGACGGAGCCATCTCTCCAAGGAAATCTAACAGACGACGAACACCCATGTCTTTCTGTCCGCAGCAGCACATAACAGGGTAAACATCACCTTCAGCAAACACTTTCTTCAAGCCGTTGAGAGTATCCGACTCAGAGAGCGTTCCTTCTTCAAAGAACTTCTCCATCAGAGCCTCGTCAGCCTCAGCTGCCATCTCATGCAATGCACTAAGCAACTCCTCTACTTTGCCTGACTCAGAAGCAGGTATGTCTTTCTCAGTGGGAGCTCCACCTTCAGCCTTATACTCAAGCATCTTGCCTTTCAGAACATCAATGATGGCATTGAAGCCTGCACCCGGGTTGAGAGGGTATTGGAGAAGAACAACCTTGTTACCGAAATTGTCCTTGAGCTGCTCAAATGCCTGGTCAAAATTCTGATTCTCATGATCCAGCTTGTTGATAACAAAAACAATAGGTTTCTTGTGAGTCTCTGCGTGACGGAAATTGTTCTGTGTACCTACTTCAACACCACCGTTAGCGGTGAGGGTGATGATAGCAGTGTCGGTAACATTGAGGGCAGTGATGGCACCTCCGCAGAAGTCGTCGGAACCGGCGCAATCGATAATGTTGAGCTTCTTTCCGGAGAACTCAATGTTACAAACAGTAGAGAAAACAGAGTAACCATATTCCTTCTCAACAGGGAAATAGTCGCATACTGTGTTCTGTGCTTCGATGGTACCGCGGCGCTTGATGATGCC
>CAMHOK010000010.1 GCA_946186735.1 uncultured Bacteroidales bacterium | reverse complement strand
AGCCTTCAACGGTCTGTGTTTCCTTCTGCCCGTCGGCACAGGTTCGATAGAGATTGACCTTCAGACTACCGGCAACTACCAGTTGGCTGTGCAGATAGGCAAGAATGAGCCGACTCTGCTGACCAAATCTGAAAAGGGGGTTGCCACCGTCTCCTTCAACCTTCAGATTGCCACCTTTGCATACGTCTATGCAGTAGTTGCCAATGGTTCCGGTGAAGCCAATGCACCCGCTTATATCCGCCGAAACATCAATCAGGAAGACCCGACAGGCAGTGTCCGCCTTTATTCAATCAAAGTATCAGACGGGCTGTCAGGCATTGAAGAAATCGAAGGTCAATATCTGAACCGCAAAGTGCTCCGAAACGGACAAATCCTAATCATCCACAACGGCAAAGTATATACACCCGCCGGTGTGGAAGTGAAATAACAACAAGTCTTGCGGAGTTGGCTCGCCGCAAGGCTACAATGTAGGAGTGTGGCTCGTCCACGTCTGCACAAATGGCGACCTTTGACATATTGGATTACCGCATTTTAAGATTCCAAACATAAAATATGCACCGTATTTTTATATTCCAAACTTAAAATATGCACCTAATTTTCATATTCAAAACTTAAAATATGCATTTTTATTTGGTTAATTCGCTGAAAAGCTGTATCTTTGCAGCGTAAATAATTAATGAAAGGGTAAGAATATGATTAGCGATGCACTTTATTTAGAACTCAATAATTTCTTTATCAGCAAGATAAGCGAAACGGATTTGACCTATAAACGGTATCTGTACAACAGGATAAACTGGCAGGCAAGGATGATTTGCATACGCGGCCCTCGGGGAACGGGCAAGACGACCATGCTGCTGCAATACATCAAAGAACATTACAGCAATCTCGGCGATGTCCTGTACGTTACGCTTGACGACATCAGACTTCAGAACCTGACGATTGTGGATATCGCCGAATATGCCCACTTACACGGTATCAAAGCCTTGTTCTTAGATGAAGTGCATTATATCCCTCATTGGGAACAGATGCTTAAAAATGTTTATGACAGGTTCAGCACTCTGAAAGTCGTTTATACAGGTTCGTCTATATTGCAGCTGGCAAAATCGGAGGCTGATATGTCAAGGCGGCAGACAGTGTATGATATGACAGGTTTTTCTTTTAGGGAATATCTGCTTTTCAAGGGAATATATGCAGCCGAACCAATGAGGTTGGAAGATATATTAAGCAATGTTACTCATCTCACTACCAACGTATTCAAGTTGTTCAGACCGATTGCTTACTTTGATGAGTATTTGAAAAACGGTTATTATCCTTTTATATTAGAAGGCGGACAAGACTATTATGAACACTTGCAGAGCATTGTTAATGTTGTCATATTCCAAGATATACCACTGATAGAAAAGGATATAAGTTTTGCTACATTGCAGAAAGCGAGGAAACTGTTAAGTCTGCTATCGAAGATTGTGCCACTCGAACCCAATATCAGTACGTTGTGCAGAGAGGTGGGTGCTGCAAGGGAGGTGATTATAAAACTACTTTCGCTTCTTGAAAAAGCAGGCTTGTTGAGATTGCTGAAAAAAGATATTAACAGTTACAAACAACTGTCTCGGCCGGATAAGATTTATCTTGATAACACCAACCTTATGTATGCTTTGCAACCGACTGTCAATAAAGGCAGTCTGAGGGAGACATTCTTTATGAACCAATTATCACATATTGCCGATGTCACTATGCCGGAAAAAGGAGATTTCCTCGTGAATGAACACTATACATTTGAGATAGGCGGCAAAGACAAGACCTTCAAGCAAATAAAAGATATTCCTGACAGTTATCTTGCCGTTGATGACACAGAGATAGGTTTCGGCAACCGCATACCTCTCTGGCTGTTCGGCTTCCTCTATTGAGTTTACTTTTCCAAAAGTAAAAATCAGCACAATCTTTACTTTTCCAACTGAAAAAACATTGGAAAAAACCTATCGTCGGTAATCCGATTTGTACAAAATATGTGCAGCGGGTTACCGCTGTTGCATTATATGCGTAAGCCTATACTATCCTTATAGTATCCATATAGTGAAATCAATAAAAAACTAATTATAACCATTATGAAAAAGACATTATTTCTTGCAGCGGCACTGCTGGTGGCAGGTGTGCTGTGTACAGCGCTACAGGCGCAAACTCCCGTGCAGGTGGACGGTATCTACTATCTGCTTAACTCCGCTGACCATACCGCCACGGTCACTTACACTCTAAGCGAGACAGGAGGCTTCGCCGAAGGCACCTACAGCGGACATCTCAATATACCTGAGACAGTGCAGGTCTACGACACACTCAACTATCAGTACATCGACTACACCGTAACAGCTATCGGCGACAACGCTTTCATCTGGTGCCCTAACCTTACGCAGATCACCATACCTAAGACCGTCAAGACCGTAGGACTGAACCTGCTGCAGCGCTCACCTAATGTTACCACGCTGAAGATTGCCGACGGTGCCGACCCTATCTATTTCAGCTACGAGCAGCAAGAGACAGGTGAGGCCATCTCTTTCGCCGAACTTGCATACTCCTGCACCAATCTCTATCTCGGTCGTAACGTGGAGGTGAAGAGTTCGCTGGAATGGGCAACGCCTGTGTTCCACTCATGGAGTGAGGTGCAGCATGTGATTTTTGGTGAGTATATAACCGAAATTCCGCTTGCTTTCTGCCCATATAGCCGCAGTCTCAAGTCTGTTCAGATAAACACTCCCCGCCCTCTTCCTGCCGGACAGCGGACCTTTGCCTTCATCACCGAAGACCCCATACCCGCCCCGCAGTTCATCACACTCTATGTCCCCGAAGGACAGAAAGCCCAATACGAGCAGATGGACCTCTGGAAATTGATGACCATTGAAGAAATGGATATTGAAAAACAATATAGCATCAAATGGGTGGAAGGTCTGTGGGACTTCAATGTAGGCGGTTTGTTCTACAAAATCAATCCGACAGTGGAAGGAGAGCCAAAGAGTGTGACCGTTGTCAAGCCGCAGGTATGGTATCTGAACCCCGATGGCAGCAAGGTAAGCGACTGGTCTTCGGAATTCCCCTACCAACAGTCAGAAATCGTGATTCCGGAGAACGTACAAAATGCCGGTAGCACCTACATCGTGAACACCATTGGCGACTACGCATTCCGCTATTCGCAGAACCTGACTTCCCTGACTATTCCTAACAGCGTTACCACGGTAGGAGCATCGATAGTGGAATATACACCGAAGTTAGAGAAACTGTCTATACCCGAGTCGGTCGTCAAAGTGGGCTGGCTGGCCTTTGCCCGCAGTGGTGCAAGCGAAGTTACCATTCCGGCTTCAGCAAGCAAGTGGTATGACGAGTGCTGCGCTTTCCAAGAGAGTGAGAACCTTCGCTCTGTTACTTTTGCCGAAGGCCTGACGCTCATCCCCGCGCGTATGTTCTTTGGATGCCATGCTATTCAGAAACTGTATATTCCTGATAGTGTGACAGAAATAGGTGAAGGCACTTTCTCCGACTGCCAGGGACTCAGCGAGATTCATCTCCCTGCCTCACTTGAGACCTTGCACAACCGTATGTTCCGCGGCTGTCCGTTGCGGCAGTTGGAGATTCCCGCAGGCGTAAAAGAAGTGGAGGAGTCTGCGCTGCTTGGCACCCTGCTGACCAAACTGACTGTTAATCCGAATAACAAGGTCTTTGACTCGCGCGACAACTGCAACGCCGTTATCCGCACCAAAGACAACACTCTGATTGCAGCCTGCAACGGCTCTTTCATCCCAGAGTCGGTGGACAGTATCGGCTATGAGGCTTTCGCCGAGTTAGACGGCATACGCTCACTCACCCTGCCTAAAGGACTGAAAAAAATTGCCACCAACGGACTGATGAATCTTGAGAACCTGACTCTCATCACTTCGTATATCGAGAACCCTGCAGGCGTGCTCGAGAATGGAGCAATAGAAAACTGGTATGCCGACGATCCGTTTGGTGCGATAACACTATATGTCCCCGCCGGAACCAAAGCCGCATATCAAGCAGACGAGCAGTGGTCGAAGTTCAGCAATATCATAGAGATGGAGGGTGAGAACAAGCCTGCATCGGTGAGCGAACTCACGCCGGTGACCAACGAGAGCGATGTGACCTTCACCTCGGTGGACGAGACGACCGACCTCACCAACACCGTCGTTGACAATATCTACGTCACTTGCGACACCATCGGTGGCGACACCTACGACAAGCAAGAAGGTGCCTTCGTCTTCCAAACAGTGGTTGACGAGCTGATGATCAGCAATATCCTTCAGAACGAGAACAACATGGACATCCTTCGCAACAACTTCGCCGGTATCGTACTGCAAGTGCCGGCAGGTGAGGGCACACTCACACTTACCGTCAAGACCACCGGCGAGCGACAAGTAGCCATCACCATTAAAGGAATGGAGACTGCTCTGTTCGAGCAACTTGCCAAAGGTGAGGTAACCTTCGACTACAGCGTAACCGGCGATGCCTACGTTTATATCTACCCCGTCCTCGCCGAAGCACAAGCCCCCGCACCTATGCTCGCTAAGCTGCGCCGACGCGCGCCTAAAGCCACTCTCGAAGACGAGACCAAAAGTAACGTTGCTATCTACGGTGTACGCAGCGAGGTACGCTCTACAATCAGCGCTGTAGAAGATATTGAAGACAACGAGCAAGCAGAAGTTCGTAAGGTTCTTGAACAAGGACAAGTCATCATCATCCGCGATGGCAAACGCTACAACGTACTTGGCACAGAAGTGAAATAACATAAAATAATCTTAAGCTTATGAAAAAGTATTTATTTTTCGCCCTTGCACTTGTAGCAAGTGTATTGGCATTAACAAGTTGTGGCAATAACGAGCCTGAAGACAAAGACGCAGTTGTGTTTAATGCGACCGGAGAACTGCGCGGAGTGATGTTTCCTACGTACAACGACCAACAGCAGGCGATCATCACATTGCATCCCAAGACCAATACCGTGGATGTGAAGTTCATTCAGGCACGCATCGCTACCGAAGACGAGACGCCGCAGGATATTTATATCCATAATATGCCGGTCAGCTCCGAGGACGGTCACTTCTCTCACATCAATCTCGTGCTGGCAGACGGCTCGGCTTATAAGCCCTTCCCGAAATCCTATGCGTACGCGATGATGGATGAAAACCGCACGCGGTTCAACATCCATTTCGGCAGCGACAACGAGAACGACACTCAGGTTTATCTCGTATTTGGTACTATGCTAAAATAATTGTTGGCTACATACGTAACGCCACAGATATCAATCTGATATTAATGCAACAAGCCTTGCGGTGTCGGTTCACCGCAAGGCTTCAATGTAAAAACGTGGCACAGAATTTGCTACCTTTGTTTAGTCTATTGAGAACAATAAGCTAAACCCAATCATACAATGAACAATCCCGTTGATATTCGTGAACTCCAAGATCGCATTGAGCGTGAGAGTTCTTTCGTAGATGCCCTCACCATGGGCATGAATCAAGTTATCGTTGGTCAGAACCACCTCGTTGAGTCGCTCCTCATAGGTCTGCTCTCCGATGGTCATATACTGCTCGAAGGTGTGCCGGGCCTTGCCAAGACCCTTGCTATCAAGACTCTCTCTGACCTCATCAAGGCTAAGTTCAGCCGTATCCAGTTCACTCCCGACCTCCTGCCTGCCGATGTGCTCGGCACACAGATCTATTCGCAGAAGACCGAAGAGTTCAAAGTCAAACGTGGCCCTATCTTTGCCAATTTCGTCCTTGCCGATGAGATCAACCGTGCTCCGGCAAAGGTGCAGTCTGCCCTGCTCGAAGCTATGCAAGAGCGTCAGATAACCATCGGCGACGAGACTTTCCAACTCGATGACCCCTTCCTCGTGCTCGCCACGCAGAACCCTATCGAACAAGAAGGTACCTACCCTCTGCCCGAAGCACAGACCGACCGTTTCATGCTCAAGGTAGTCATCGGATACCCCAAGAAGAACGAAGAGCAACAGATCATCCGTCAGAACATCACCGGCGACAAGAAACAAGTGCTCCCTATCCTCTCCACCGACGACATCAAGAAAGCCCGACAAGTAGTACGACAAGTATATATCGACGAGAAGATTGAGAAGTATATCGTTGACATCGTTTTTGCTACTCGTCAACCCGAGAACTACGGTCTTGAGAACCTCAAACCTATGATTCAGTTCGGCGGCTCACCTCGTGCCAGCATCAACCTCGCTCTCGCAGCACGAGCCTATGCCTTCATCCATCGTCGCGGATATGTCGTACCCGAAGATGTGCGTGCCGTATGCTACGACGTATTGCGCCACCGTATCGGACTCACCTACGAAGCTGAAGCCAACAACCTCACCACCGAAGACATCATCACCGAGATACTCAACAAGGTCGAAGTGCCTTAAAAAGTTGAAAGTTGAATAGTTGAAGGTTGAATAGTTGAATAGTTGAATAGTTAAATACCAATGACTTCTGAAGAACTACTACAAAAAGTAAGGAAGATTGAGATCAAGACCCGCTCGTTGAGTCGCAACATCTTCGCCGGAGAGTATCATAGCCAATACAAGGGTCGTGGTATGGCTTTTTCTGAGGTACGCGAATATCAGCCGGGTGATGATGTGAGAATGATCGATTGGAACGTAACAGCACGCTTCAACCGACCATATATCAAGGTCTTCGAAGAAGAGCGCGAGCTCACCGTCATGTTGCTTGTTGATGTGTCCGGCTCGCGTAACTTTGGAACCATCACTCAGACCAAACGCGACATGATAGCAGAGGTGGCTGCCACACTCGCCTTCTCCACCATCGAGAACAACGATAAGGTAGGAGTCATCTTCTTCTCCGACAAGATAGAGAAATATATCCCTGCCAAGAAAGGTAAGACTCATGTGCTGCATATCATACGCGAGTTGCTCTCTTTCGAGCCCGAATCAACAGGCACCAACATTGCACAAGCACTCGAGTATTTTGCTGCCGCACAGAAACGACGCTCCACCGCTTTCCTCATCTCCGATTTCATCGGTCAGACCAATATCGAGAAACCGCTGCTCATCGCCGGCAACAGACACGACATCAGTGCTATCCAGATCTACGACCGCCGCGATACCGAGCTGCCTGACATAGGACTGATGAAAGTGAAAGATGCAGAGACACAAGAACGCATCTGGATTGACACCTCCAGCCCGCTCGTCCGCAACAACTATGCTCAACGATGGCTCACTGAACAACAACAGTTAGAACATATCTTCACCAAGACAGGAACCAACAACATCTCTATCTCCACCAACCAAGACTACGTCAGAGCACTCATGCGACTGTTCAAAGTGAAAGGTGAAAAGTGAAAGGTGAAAAGTAAAAAGTGAAAAGTGAAAAGTGAGAATTAACAAGGGGGGGCGCCTGAGCGGTGCCCCCCCTTGTTTTTGGTATTAAGCGCGTTCTTACTTGCCGTTCTTCACCTCTTCGGGCAGTTGCGGCATAGCTCCGTTCTGCGTACAAACGAAAGCTGACACTCTCACTGCCGTCTCATGAGCCTCACGAACAGTCTTGCCAAGCAGCAGTTGAGCCACGAATGAGCCGGTGAAGCTGTCGCCTGCACCTACCGTGTCGGCTACCTTAACCTTAGGAGTAGGCATGAACGATACCCCATCTTTGTCGAACACATAACTACCGTTGGTCCCACAAGTGAGGATAAGCAGTTTCAAACCGAAATCGCTGATAAGCTTCTTGCATGTATCTTCCTCATGCAGACCCTCATAGCCGAACATACGCTGAACGACAACCAACTCCTCGTCGTTGATCTTCAAGACATTGCAAAGACGGAACGACTCTTCGAGGATATCTTTGCTGTAGAAATGTTGTCTGAGGTTGATATCGAACACTCGCAGAGTGTCGCTTGTCTGAGGCATGGTGGTGAGGAAGCGACGGATAGTCTTGCGGCTCACCTCGTTGCGCTGTGCCAACGAGCCGAAGCATACGGCACGCGTCTGACGAGCCAAAGCGTCTAACTCATCGGTGTAAGGGATGTTGTCCCATGCCACGTTCTCGCATATATCATATTGCGGTACACCCTGCTCATCAAGAGTAACCTGAACCGTGCCGGTAGGAAAAGAGACCTGAGGCAGATAATACGACAGGCCCTTCTGCGAGAATGTGTCGAGTATCTCCTGACCCAGTGCATCATGACCCACTGCACTCACTGCTACCGACTGCAAGCCGAACTGGGCTGCATGGTAGGCAAAATTAGCAGGCGCACCACCTATCTTCCGTCCTTCGGGCAGGCAGTCCCATAGAGCCTCACCCATTCCTATTACATATTTCATAATAATATCTATTTAAGGTTATTTCTTTATCTTCAGTGTATAGAATGCTAAATACAGCGCTCCCACTGCCATCACTGCCACTGCACCTAACGTTCCCCACATGTCTGACATATAACCCATGCAGAGCGGGAAGATAGTGCCGCCAAACAGACCCATGATCATCAGACCCGATATCTCGTTCTCGTGGTCGGGGTCGAACAAAAGCGCTTGAGCGAAGCAGATAGAGAAGATGTTGGAGTTGCCGAAGCCTACCAACGCTATTCCTATATATAAAGCCCATGCTGCATGACCGAAGAAGAGAAGCAACATCGAGCAGATAATCATAGCAACCGATATCATGGCGAACATGCGCGAAGACATCTTCCTCAGTATGAAAGAGCCTGAGAAGCAGCCTATGGTACGGAAGATGAAATAGAGCGAGGTAGCAAAAGCAGCCTCATCCAGGCTGAAGCTCAGTCGCTCCATGAGTATCTTCGGAGCTGTGGTGTTGGTTCCCACATCGATGCCCACATGGCACATGATACCAAGGAAGCAAAGCAAGATATAAGGCTTACCCAACAGCTTAAACGCTCCGCCGAACGAAGCGGCTTTCTGTGCCGGTGCCTCATCTATATGAGTAAGAGCCAAAGCCACAATAGCCAAGATGCCGATGATAGCGTAGATAGGGAAGAGCACTTTCCATCCCAAGCCGAACGAAGGCAATACCTGAGTGGCTCCCCACATAGCTATGTACGGAGCAAGGAAAGAGGCGATAGCCTTGATAAACTGACCGAAAGTGAGAGTGGACGCCAAACGGTCGCCACTGACGATATTGCTCACTAACGGATTGAGAGAGGTCTGCATCAACGCATTGCCTATGCCCAACAGTGAGAAAGCAATAAGCATCATCTCATACGACTCACCAAACAAAGGCAAGATGAGCGAAAGTACGGTAACGATGATACTCAACAACACAGTCTTCTTCCTGCCTATCTTGTTCATCAACATGCCTGTGGGCACACTGAAGAGCAAGAACCAGAAGAACACCAAAGAGGGCATGATGTTGGCTTGCGAATCAGCCAGACTCAGGTCTTTCTGAACATAATTGCTGGCAATGCCGACCAGATCGACAAATCCCATGGTGAAGAAACAGAGCATCACAGGGATAAACACTGCCATCGACGAGTTTTTCTTTTCTGACATATAGGTATAGTTTTAAGTTAATAATTCTGCCTCGTTAGAGTTTGAGTTTATAGATTGTATAATCTCCGTTGCTCACACTCACTTTATTGTAAGGCTTAGTAGGGAACACGAGGTTAGTCATGCTCCATGCACCGTTGCCATCGAAAGCTTCGATGGAGCAGCGGTCGATAAAGAGTGTAAGGGTGTAAGTGTCTTGGTTCATAAAGAGAGGAACCGTGGTGGTTGCGGGGAATTGTTTTGAGAAACTTACTCTTCCTGACTTATGTCGGTCCATCGAGAAGGTCTTTTTCTTGAAGTTATAGGTCATCACCACTTTCTCGCCCTTGTCATTCTCGAGCGTGATGACGGTATTGCTCTTGCCTGCCGGACATTTGACTTCTACTATTGCCTCAGCGCCAAGAGTCCTGACACTCTCACCTTTTGCTCGCATGACTTCAACCGAAGGTCTCACACCTACCCTATACTCACCCTTATCGTCAACATACAGACTCAGGTCTCTGGCTATGGTGTTCTGCGAACGGAACTGCTTAGTAGGCACTTCGTTGGCATACTGCCAGTTAGACATCCAACCCAGAGCCACCACGCGGTTCTGTGGTGCATTATGCCAAGTAACGGTAGCATAGTGATCTTTACCGTAATCGAGCCATTTCTGCTCTTTTTTTGAGTCCATACAAGTGAAGGTAGTGCCGTCCCAGTCGCCCACGAAATATTGTGTTGCCGAGCCGCCGAAAGGTCCGCCCGGGTTGATGTTGCACAGCAGCACCCATTTGCTCTCGTTCTTACCTTCTACAGGCATCTCAATAAAGTCAGGGCACTCCCACACTCCGCCATGGTTGCCATAACCCTCACCAAAACGGCTGTCGTAGGTCCACGACTTAAGGTCAGAGGACGAGTAGAAGCGCATCTCTTGCTGACATGCCAGCACCATGGTCCAACAACCTCTCTTAGCGTTCCATATAACCTTAGGGTCACGGAAGTCAGCAATAGTGTCGCAAAGGACGGGGTTGAGAGCATACTTCCTGAAGGTCTTGCCTCCGTCCACACTATATGCCATCGACTGTTTCTGACTCTGATCAGCACCTGTATAAAGGGCTATCACGGCGTTCTTGCCAAAGCCGGCATCGCCGCGTTTGTCAATAACACACGAGCCCGAGAAGATGGTACCCAGAGCATCGGCTCCTACAGCCACGCCCTGCTCCGTCCAATGTATAAGGTCGGCAGAGATGCAATGACCCCAGTTCATGTTACCCCAACGCGAACCGTAAGGGTTGAACTGATAATAAAGGTGCCACAAGCCCGTCAGAGCATCGTAGTACATACCGTTAGGGTCGTTCATCCAACCATACAAGGGAGTGTGGTGATAAGTGGAGCGCCACTGCTCTTTGTTATGCACCACAAAACGGTCTGACAGCTGCATCTCGTCCCAGCAGATGAACTTCCGACGGTCAGGACAAACAACCGACTTGTTGTAAGGGTGCTTCTTGTTATAATGATAGAGCGGGAAATGGATGTCCAACACTATGTTCATGCCCATATACGGCTGCATGTCGAAAGGAACGACATAGTCGATACTATCAGCTGCAAGGCGGGCATTGAAAGTGCCTACCTGAACGCCGTCAACCACTATACGGATATAAGCTTCGGGCGCCGCCTCTTCTATAGGCAGGATAAGATAACGACTCGTCGGTTCGAACTGAAGGATAGTGTTCATCTCGCCGCTATGACTCATCGTAATGCCTTTAGGCATCGCCATCAGCGACAGAGGAAGCAATGCCAGAAGGGCAACTGCAAGGTGTTTGAAAAGTATTTGTTTCATGGTTAAAAGTTTTTTCGGCTGCAAAAATACAATGTTTAGTTTACCCGAGCAACCATTTTTGTTGCAAACAATGATATTTTTGTTGCAACAAGAAAACATAGAGGCAGCAATTCTGCCACTATGTTTTCCTTATTTTCATACTAATAAGTTGTTACACTCAGGTCGCTCACGCTCACCGTACCATTGTAGCTGTTAACCGACCAGCAGTTGTGTTGCACACCATATATACGATTGGTATAAGCCAACACATCGTTGATATACATCACGAACACTGAGTTGTCGGTGTAGATATCCACATGATAGACGTTGTCTGCCGGAGTGGTGAAGGTGTAGCTGTCGATGGCTGCAATAAACCCTGCACCTGCACTACCCTCTTCCTCGAAGTTGATCTTGCGTTGGGTGTCGCTCTCAGGGTTGACTACAACAGTGTAATACTTATCGCTATCGGTGCCGCGCACGAAAGAGAAACCGAACTTATCACCTGCCGAGGTCGTAGTCAGGGTCATCGATATATGGTTATGATACTCGAGTCGGTTGAACAGAGCGTATGAGTTAGGCTCCAGCGTATAAGTCTGTCCTGCCATGCTCACTCCCGCCTCCGACTGCGCCATCAGCTTTACTTCTTTGGCGTTAGCATATTTCTCTTTTATCGCGGGTACCTCACCGAGTGTGAGCGAGCCGTCCTCATGTTGTATGAGTCGGTGTGCCACCAACGACCCTGCCCACTGAGGCTCACCCGAGGGGTTGGTCTTGGTATTGTCGTTACCCTCGCGAGTAGGGCACCAGCCCCAGATGTATCTGTTCTGTCCGTCAGAAGCAGTCTTGCCCGCATAGAAAGCACGCGAGTCAAGGAAGCCTTCATGGCTGTCGGGCCACAACCCTGCATCACCTGCAGTGCATGCCTTCAACTCATCAATGCTCTTACCCTTGAAATACTGAACACGGCGTATGGCTTGGTGCATCTCGCTATAAACCAGATACCACCAGTCGCCCATCTTAAAGATGTCAGGACACTCATAGAACCTGTCCCACATCATCGTCATGAACGAGCCTGCATGGTCCCATGCTCTCAGGTCGGCAGAGGTGAACTCAGCCAGATGGCCCTTACCTCCGACCTTAGTGCTCACTACCATGTGCCACAGTCCGTCATCATCGCTCTTCCAGACGAAGGGGTCGCGGAAGTCAGTACTGCTGTAGGCATACTTAACACCACGCAGACGGAACAGCGGATCTTTGGTCCATGTCTTGAAATCGGGCGAGGTGGCATACATAACAACCTGTGCATCCTCACCTGCCTTAGGCTGGTCGCGGTTGGCGGTGTAGAAGATATAGTAGAGCTTATCTTGCTCGTTATACACTACCGAGCCTGTACCTAAGGCCGCATCTTGTTCTGCCCGGCTACCCGTTGACAGCACCTCATTGAGCGAGGTATAGTTGGCAGCATCAGCCGTCTCAACACCCCAGAAAGGATGGTATGTGCCCGCCATGTTCGGACGGAACTCCTGCAGATACAACACCTTGAAGGTCTTGGTCTGAGGATCGAAGATCGGCATGGGGTCGCCCACAAAACCGGCATAGGGCTTATAGTAGGTGGTGGACATCTTCTCATCCGTGGAAGCATATTGCTTGGTGGTCCCGTCCCAGTCTTTCTGTTCGATGACGGGCTTCGTTTCGCAACCCGACAAAAGCAAAGAGCCCATTGCCATTATGGCAAATAAATGTATTGCTTTCATAACCTTTTATTGCATTAAGTAGTTTATAGCATTTTCTGTTATCTTAGCCACATTAGCGTGGTAGTATTCAGCTACTCCCTCAGCCACTGTGTACCAGTCGTAGCATCCTGAACCGATGCAGACGATGCCTCCGTGTTCAGCCGAAGCCTTATACTCCCATGCCACTATAGCCTTATCGCCGTAAGCAAGGTCAACAGCACCGGTCTTTTGACGCCAGGCGTCCCTGTCGGCATATCCGCCCCAGTCGGTGCCTATATGATATTGTGCGGTTGAGTTGGTTATACGATAACCCGCATCGCAGGTGAACACACTCTGAGGCTCGTCTTGTTTCATCACCAGTCCTTGCCATAGGGCATGGTCGGTCTTACCTTCAATATTGAAGCTCCAAGGGTTACCTACTGTCTCGGCATCAACCTCGTTCTGTCCCCAGCAGTTGTTAGGCACACAGTCGGCCTCACCTATGTATGCAGGCAGATAGGTGGCATAGCGTGTGAGCAGCAGCGCACCGCCCGCCTGATAGTATTGCTTGAGCACATCCACGGCAGCCAGTGCCTCGGCAGCGTTAGCCTCGAACTGACCTTTGCCGTCGATACCGCCATCTTTATGGAAATGCCAGAAGATAACCTTGCACTCACTCAGGTCAACCTGACCTGTGGCGAGGTCGGTGAACGAAGCGTATGCCGCTTTCTCGATGTTACTCTGCAGCCATGCGCAAGCAGCCGCCTCTTCTTGTCCGAGCTGTTGCTGAGTAGCGGCAATGCCTACGAACAAAGCATGCGGAGCTGCCATCTCGCTCACCGTCACGGTGTAAGTGTAAGAAGCGGTGTTGCAAGTAACGGTGAAAGCAACAGGCTGAGTGAAGTCGCAAGGTACGCCCGAAGCGGGAGTAACCGTCGCACCCTCGGTGGTCGTGATGGTAGGAGTGAGCGACTGCAGGTTGCTTCCTACCGGCACCTGAACAGAGATAGTGTGAGCCGACTCGTTGATCACACCTATATACTGACCGTTGATAACGAACGAGAGTATGCGAGCCTCATCGTGCTTAACCGACAGCGTATATTCTTGATACACACTACCGTTAACCACGCGTATGAGGTGCGGAGCAATAAGGTTCAAATGGTCTCCTTGCTGCAGGTTGGCACTTGCCCCTTCCGAGAGAGCAAGGGCTGTGAGTGTCATGTCCTGCTCATCGTAGGTCTCGGGTATAGCAACGAGGATAGTGCGCTTGGTCTGGTCGATTTGACCTTCGTACTGATTATCGAGCACGAGAGACTCCACGCGGCACTCACCGTCTAACTTAAACTGACTTGTTTTCTGTTGGCATGCCATCATCGTGAGAACGACCAACGGCAACCATATATATATCAATGCTTTCATATTACCATCCTCCTATGTTTTGTTGATAATGACCGTTGGAAGCTGCTATCTGCTCGTAAGGTATGGGCAGATACTCGTTCTTGTCGGCGGTGAAGTG
Source organism: uncultured Bacteroidales bacterium (assembly GCA_946186735.1). GTDB lineage: Bacteria > Bacteroidota > Bacteroidia > Bacteroidales > Paludibacteraceae > Colicola. Next base: position 16,680 of record CAMHOK010000010.1, on the reverse strand, counting down.
AGCAGCTGTGTAGATAGCGCAGTTGTCGGCCTCCTCAGCATAGTAACGGTTGATAACCTGCTCTGCCTCACCCCAGCGTACGAGGTCGAAGAAGCGCTCCGACTCCAAAGCCAGCTCTAACCGACGCTCCATCTTCACACGAGCAAGAGCATCGCCTGTGTCGCTGTAGGGCTTGACGCGTATCTTAGCACCATAGTTGATATCATATCCTGAGAGCATAGCTGTGCTCTGAGCCGCACGCACACGCAGGAGGTTGACCAGCTCGATAGCCTCAGCACCTCTGCCAAGCTGAGCAAGAGCTTCAGCTCGCATCAACAGCACATCAGCATAACGCAACACGATACGGTTCATCGGGCTACCCCACCATGCACCCTTAATCAAGTACTCACTGTCAGGGTCAACATTATGCTTGAGAGTAACATAATAGCCATACAGACCGTTCGAACGACTCCATGTCTGAGTCTTGGCCATGATATACTTAGTGTTGAACATATAAGGGAAGCCCGGTATGCCTATCGTGAGCCACAGACGCGGGTCTGCGTTGTCGGTCAGAGCATTGAAGTCCTTCTGATTGTAGTTCTCAAGAGGCAGACCCGAGTCGTCGGTATGGAAAGCATTAACCAGGTTCTGCGAAGGTTTATAGAAGTCGCAACCACCATCAGTTACACCCGGTATGTTCGGGACAATAAGTCCGTACGACCAGTTGAGGTTACCGTTCTTCGTTCCGTCATTCATCGAGTACTGCATAGCCCATATACTCTCCACTCCGTTCTCGTACTCCGGTTCGGGACGGAAATTATTATGGAAATCAGCCTCCAAGCCGTAATGGCCGGCAGCATAGATAGCGGGGTCAGTATATGTGAGCACTTTCTCAAGGTCGGCTTGGTTGATCTCGGTAACGGCATGACTCTGCGCATTGTCCTGACGATATGCCTTATATAAATACGCTTTTGCCATGAGGGCTGCAGCGGCAGCCTTGGTCGGACGACCTTTGTCGGCCTGTGTCTCGGGCAGATGAGCATAAGCATAATCCAAGTCGTTGATGATAACCTGCCAACCTTCATCGTTAGTGTACTCGGTGTTGCTCAGGTTGTTGTAGTCTGACTGCGACATGTCGGCTTTGACAACGAACGGTATGTTCTTGTAAAGACGCTTGAGCAGAAAATGTCCGTACGAGCGCAGGAAATACATCTCACCTAAGCGCTGCTCCTTGAGTTTATAACTATCGTCGGTCTTCTGAAGAGCGTTGATAGCGGCATTAACGCGACTCAGACTGTTGTATAGTCTGACCCACATATCGTTGATGTTCCAGTTGGTGGTGAGTATGCCTTGCGAGATCTCTAACTGATGGAAAACGTCTCCATCGCTCGTTCCGTTACCGCCTTTATAGGCATCGTCGGAGCGCACATCGAAGTTCCACATCGAGAACGACGAGTTGATATCTTCCGACGAGATAAACACGGCATAGGCTGAGATAACGAGTTGGTCGATATACTCAGGGTTGCTCACCTGCTCTTCGCTGAGTATGCCTTGCGGTACGTCCTGATTGAGAAAACTGTCGCAAGAGCAGAGAAGCAAACAGCAAGCAAGAAGAACGCAAGGAACCATCGTAAATGACAATGATGTCTTAATGTTATCTATTGTTTTCATATCTCTTAACATTAAATATTAAACATTTAGTTGCAAGCATCTTTAGAAGGTTACTTTTGTTCCTAAAGTTACTGTTAGCGGAATAGGATAGCCGAAGTTGGGGTTCTCGGGATCAACACCCGTGAAGTTGCGAGCATGAATAGTGAACACGTTCTGTGCCGACACGAACCAGCGCCAGTTCTGCATCTTCATCTTCTCACACACATCCTTGGGCAGGTTGTAGCCGAGCTGCAGGTTCCTTAGTTTGAGAAACGAGCCGTTCTCCACCCAATAAGTGCTCACACGCTTCTCGTTGTTGTTGTCGGAGAGCGAGAGAGCCGGAATGTTGCTGTTAGGATTAGTCGGAGACCATGCGTCCAGCAGACGAGTACCTTTGTTGAGGAAACCGATGTTCAGACCTGCCCAGATGTCGGTCTCGCGCTTGAGGTCGGTGATCACATCCACACCTGCCACACCTTGGAAGAACACGGTGAGGTCGAAGCCCTTATATTCGAAATAGAAGTTAGCACCGTACATAAGATCGGGCACGGGCGAATATATCCAGTCTTGGTCAGCCTCGGTGATGAATCCGTCTCCGTTGAGGTCGCGATATCGTATGCGTCCGACGGCAGCACCTTCTTGCGTTGCGTGGTTGTCCACCTCTTCCTGACTCTTGAAGATACCGTCAGCCACATAACCCACTTGCGAGCCCATGGCATGTCCTACCACCGACTTCACTCCGTTGCCGCCGAAAGTGCCTTTAGCCGCGATCGTCTCGGGCAACTTGGTGACGGTGTTGCGATAAGAAGAGAGGTTGGCAGAGATGTCATACTTGAAGCCGCCTGCCGTCTGATTACGATAACCGGCAGTCAACTCCACACCCATGTTGTCCATCGCACCGGCATTAACCCATTGAGCCGAGCCTTCACCCATAGCTCCTATACCGTCCATGAGCACAAGGATATCCTTGGTCTGCTTATAGAACCAGTCGAAAGAGCCGTAGAAGGTCTGCTTGAAGAAAGAGAAATCGAGACCCACATTGGTCTGGGTGGTCGTCTCCCAGCGTATATCATCGTTACCTATCTGGTTACGCTTGAAACCCGACTGAAGGGTATGACCGCCGTTCGTTCCTTCTATATCGTATGAGGTACCATACGACTGTCCGCCCGACTCGTTAACACCATAGTTGCTCACATAGATGGTGTAGCGAGCGGTAGAGGAGATATCTTGGTTACCCGTCTGACCCCACGAAGCACGCAGCTTCAGGTCGTCAAGCCACGACGAGGCGTTGCTCATGAACTTCTCCTGACTCAGACGCCATCCCAACGATACCGAGGGGAAAGTGGCGAAACGGTTGTTCTTACCAAAGCGGCTCGAACCATCGTGACGAAGAGTGAAAGAGACCAGATAACGATTGTCGTAAGAGTAGTTGGCCTTGCCGAAGAAAGAGATGAGCGAGTAACTGCCTGCCGAGCCGTAAGCCTGAGCTGTGCCCACACCCGCATCAGGCCACATATAAGTGGGATTGAGCACTATATAGTCCTCTTTATAACCCGAGAAATATTCGTTCTTCTCACGGTTGAGCTCCACACCGAGCAGGAAATCGGCACGGTGCTTATTGATATCCAGATTATAGGTGATGATAGCGTTCCACATCCACTTGAGCCAGTGCTCTTGCTTTGCTTCAACACCGTTCTTATCGTTAGCCACCGTTCCTTCTGTTATAGGATAGGTGAAGATACGCTGTTTCTTCTGAGCATAGTCGATACCGGCTGTGGTGCGTATGTTCAGGCCCTTATAAGGTGCTATGTTGAGGAAAGCGTTACCGAACAGGCGCCAATAGGTGTAGCGGTTGTCGCTGTTTCTCTTAAGACGTGCCAGAGGGTTCTCACGGTCGGGATAGCCGCCCACCGGACCTGCGAACTCGCCATCGGTCGTATAGATAGGCAGCGAGGGGTTGAACTGCAACACGTTCTCGAGGAAGCCGCCGGGGGCTGCCACCTCTGAGGTGCGATTGAGAGTGAAGTTCTCACCGATAGATACATAGTCGCCAATGATCTTATAGTCGGTGTTGATACGAGCCGAGAAGCGGTCGAAGTCAGAGGTCTTGATCACACCATCGTTCTTATAGTAGCCCAGCGAGAAATAGCTGCTACCTTTCTGACTGCCGTTAGACACTGCCAGGTTGTAGCTCTGTATCAGACCCGGTCGCGTGGTGGCGCTGTACCAGTCGGTATCGGCTGCCGGCACCTTGCCGTCAGAGTCTAAGTACTTGTTCATCATCACACCGTTGAGCACAGGGTTGCCCTGAGCATCGTAGCCCCAGTCGTAGCGATAACCCAGAGCGTTGGTGTTAGGGTTCATGTTGTCGTTGACGTAGGCCTGCCACATGACGCGACCGTACTGCTCGGCATTGAGCACATGCATACGGTTAACGTACGACTGCACAGCCACCGACGCATCGAAGTCAACGCGTATCTTACCCTCAGCACCTTTCTTGGTGGTGATGATGATAACACCATTGGCAGCACGGCTACCATAGATACTTGCGGATGCCGCATCCTTGAGCACCTGTATTGACTCGATGTCGTTAGGGTTCAACTCGTGCATACCCGACTTGGTAGGCACACCGTCGATGATATACAACGGGTCGTTGTCGTTGAGCGTACCCACACCACGTATTCGCACCGTGGCAGCACCAGAGGGAGCACCGTCGGCTGTGATGTTCATGCCCGGCACCTTGCCCTGCAAGGCTTTCATAGGGTTGTTCTCTTGTTGCTTCTCCAGGTCTTTGGCACTGACAGCACTAACGGCACCCGTCAGGTCCGCCTTGCGCTGAGTGGTATAACCCGTCACAACCACTTCTTCCAACACCTCGTTGTCCTCCTTGAGAACGATATTCATCCCCACAGCTGCCTCAACACGCTGAGACACAAAACCCACGTAGGAGATACTCAATACCGCACCCGAAGCAACGGTCAGTTGGAAATTACCATCAAAATCGGTGATGGTGCCATTCGTCGTTCCTTCCTCCAAGACTGACGCACCTATGATAGGCTCGCCCGTGCTTGCTTCCACTATGGTACCCGTCGCCGTTATCTGGGCATAGAGACAGACAGTGGAGAGCATCAACATGAGAAAGGACGAAAAGAAAAGTCTTTTCATTCGATTGATTTCCATGATATGTTAATATTAAAGTTAATTGTTATTCATTCAACAAACAGCAGCCGCATGATATATATCGGCACCGCTTGAAAGAACGTGCAAAAGTAGAGTTTTCGTCGCTGAGCGCATGTAAGAATTGTTGCATTTGCTGAAACTTTTGTTACATACACAAAAAACAAGGACACTTGTACGTGTCCTTGCCAAAAAAAACTATGTTTAACCATTTATCAATGGCTATCTTCTAACGATTGTGCATCATTATCGGATAACCATTTTCTTTCCGTTAACGATGAAGATACCTCCACGAGCATCTTCTTTCTGTACGCGCATACCAAGGATGTTGTAGATAACGGCATCAGCGGGGAGAAGGTTGAGGTCGGTGATCCGGTCAACGCTGTCAGGAGTCTCTTGTTTCTCTATAGCAACGATGTCGGTAGCGTTGAACGCTTCGCCTTCACCCTTGTCGAACTGAACCATGAGGTGTCCGGAAGCAGCCAGTTTCTGACGCATATCGTCGGTGAGTGTAAGCTCAGCATACCCCTCGCCGTCGGTCATAGCGCCCTTGTCGGCGATATGTCCGTCATCTTCCCAAGAGCTCTTTACGTTGATACTGTAGTTAGTGCGATTAGCCTCTGAGTAGATGCGAACCGACTCAATCTTGCTCCAGTCAATATAGCTGTAGCCTTCTTTGTAGAGTTCGAGGGTGGTCCATGAGTCCGCCCAGAAGAAGCCGGTCCAGATGGTGATGCCTTCTTTGAGCTCTTTGCCTTCGAGAAGCTCTACTTGTGTGAGGTCGAAGTTGGCACCAACGATCTCGAGTCCGTATTGCTTGAGACTGTCAACGGCAGCTGCGGTGAGGAACTGCTCGAAGGTGCCCTCTCCACCGATCCATGCGGCTTCGCGTGAACCGGCAAGGTGAGCGTAGTTATCGTTCATCACCTTGAACTCAATACCGTCAGAAGCGTTAGCATAGTGAACAACCAGCTTGTCGCCTGCCTGTGCGTTAGCAAACTTACCAGCGTCGAGTTTCAGACTTGTCTGCCATGATATATGTTGCGAGCCTTTCCACAGGTCGGTCTCGGCTGCTACATCATTAGGATCGTAGCCAAGCAGGTAGTTGAGAGAGTTCTTGGTGAGCAGTTGAACATTGCTGATAAAGTCGTTGCCGGTGCCCCACTGATAAGCGGCGAAGCCGTTGGTGAGGATGGTGCCTTGTCCTTCGGCTTGAGGCTTAAACTCGATGATACCCGCACCGCAATAGTCGAGCACATGTCCCCAAACGGCAAGAACGGTGCAGTTCCAATCAGCTTCGAACTCTTTCAAGCGCAGAGGGTTGGCATTATCATAGTGAGTCTGTTCGCCTTCAGCCAAAGGCTCTTTGCGGAACATATCAGTCCACATATTGTTGTTGTCGGTACGAGCAACGGCACCTATCATAGGATAAGTCTCGAAGAACACTTTCTGACCTTCATTATCGTACGAACGGCTGGTGTTGTCCACAGTGAGACCTGCGAAGATGGGATGCGAACGGCGGTCGAACTTCTCGGTGATACTTGGCGCAAGACCGAGCTGGGCGTTGATAGTCCAGATGTCGCCACCTACGACATAACCGGTATTGCCCCAACCGGGAGCATACCCTATACGACCCATGTTGTAAGCAATCATGTTGGCTTGCTTGGTGAGCAGCAACTGCCCACCTTTCTCAACATAAGCCTTAACGGCTGCAATAGCGTCGGCGTCGATACCGGCAGCTGCGAGGTTCTCAAGACCTACACGGTCGATATTGATCCAAAGGACCTTAACGCTTTCAGAAAGCCCGGCTTTGAGGTCAGCTACGCTAACGAACACACCGGTGTTGTTGTCAACATAAGTGGCCTTGAACCAGTTGGCAGCATTCTGCTCGGGTTTCTGGTCAACATCGTTAAACGACTCAACAGGGAGATTCTCGATAGAGCTCTCTAAAAAGAGATAAGCCATCTGAGCATTGGCAGTGAGCACGCTCACTACTGCTACAAGGCAAAAAAGAAAAAACTTTTTCATGTTGTTAAAGAATTAAAATTAATATTGAGTGATTGACTAATTACCTAATCATTATTTTCTTACCATTCGAGATGAACACACCTTGATGCATGATTTCGGCTGATACTCGCTGTCCGAGTACATTATATATATTGTTGTCTGCGGGGCGCGTTGTGCCGTTGTTGTTGCTCATGTTGTCCACATCGGCACCCGACCCTAATTTGTCTTCCTCAGGCTCCACCAACTCATAATCTTTGTGTGTGGCGGTTGTCTCAAGGTTATAGACCTTAGCCTCTTTGATCTCCACATTACCGTTGCTATAGAGCTCCACTCCTCCACCTGCAGGAGCATTGCTTAGCGCCGCAAAAGTACGCGTTTACTATATAACACAATGAAATAATTGTTGCATTCAATCACACTTTTGTTGCACTGAAACATAATTGCTCTTTTTTCTGTACGAATCACACGAATCTCACGGATGTTCTTTTTTCTGTACGAATCACACGAATCTCACGGATGCTCTTTTTTCTGTACGAATCTCACGAATCTCACGGATGTTCTTTACACGGAATCTTTTTAACGAACACTGATGAGCACGGAGGGCACGGATTCCTTTTTTCTGTACGAATCACACGAATCTCACGGATGCTCTTTTTTTTTACACGGATGTTTTTTAACGAACACGGATGGGGCACGGAAGGGCACGGAGACTCCTTTATGCCCAGAACACATGAAAAGCACGGAAAGCTCTTTTCTGTACGAATCACACGAATCTCACGGATGTTTTTTTTTTTTTACACGGATGTTTTTTTTTAACGAACACCTACTGACATGGAATTTACACAGGAAGACTCTTCTACGCGGGACTTAGGGAAAGATGTTTGAACTGTCCAATCTCATTCATTTTTCGCAAATATTTGGTTAATTCGCAGATTTTTCGTACTTTTGCGCTGTAAAATCTGTATCATGACAAAACGCCGTTCTCTATCTACCGCTGCCGCATATACCGCTGCCGCATATACCGCTGCCGCATATACAGCCGTTGTTATATTCTGCTTTTTGACTTTTGGCTGTCGTCTGAAGACCGATACCCCCACTTATCACATAGGCCTCTCGCAATGCTCAGACGATGCATGGCGTAAGAAGATGGACGAAGAGATGGTTCGCGAACTGCTCTTCCACGAGAACATGCACCTGAGTATCCGCTCTGCCAACGATTGCAGCGAGCTCCAGAGCCTGCAGATCGACAGCTTCATCAGCGAGGGTGTTGACCTGCTTATCGTCTCCCCTAACGAGGCTGACGGTCTGACAGCCGCCGTCTCACGAGCTTACGATGCCGGCATACCCGTCATTGTGGCTGACCGACGGGTGCATGGCAACAAATATACGGCATTCATCGGTGGCGACAACTACACCTGCGGTCGGCTGATGGCCGAGTACGCCATCTCACAACTGCCTCGTGGCGGACACCTACTGCTGCTGCGCGGATTAGAAGGCTCAACACCCGACGTGCTACGCTACGAAGGTCTGCGCGATAACCTCACGGACAACATCACCATCGACAGCGAGCTCCGAGCCAACTGGTTCGGACAAGAAGCTCATGACATGGTAGCCGCCTCACTCCAATCATCCGTACCCGACATCATCCTCTCTTTCAACGACCCTATGGCTATAGGGGCATGGGAAGCTGTGAACGAACGACTGACAGAGGGTCAGACCAAGCCTATGATCGTCGGTGTGGATGCACTCACAGGCAAGGGTGGAGGCGTCGAAGCAATAGCGGCAGGACGACTGTCGGCTTCGGTGAACTATGCCACTGCCGGCGACCTCATCATCGAGACAGCCGCACAGATACTCGAAGGAAGACCTTTCAAGCGCGACACCATCATACCCACAGCACTCATCGACAGAGCGGCAGCCGAACCGATGATGCAGATATCCAAAGAGATAGACAAAGGTGTAGAGACCATCACCATGCTCCGCAACCATATCGACCTCTATACCCGACAGATGCGACAAGAGCGTATCATCTTCATGCTCGTGTTCGTCATGGCTCTGCTCGTCTTTATCTTCTTCATCTATTATCTGCGCCTCTACCGACGATACAAACAGATATCCGAACAGCTGCTCATAGCACAACAAGAGTTAGAAAGAGCCACGCTGAGCAAACTCACCTTCTTCACCAATGTGTCGCACGACTTCCGCACTCCTCTCACCCTCATCGCTGACCCCGTGACGCAGTTAGCCGAAGACCCCACTCTCGGAGCCGAACAGCACTCGCTCGCCGTGATGGCTCAGAAGAACTCACAAGTGCTCCTCCGGCTCATCAATCAGACATTAGACCTAAGGAAGATGGAGAGCGGCATGCTTCGCGTCAACCGTAGCCGAGTGAACATGCTCGTGGCAATGAAACGATGGACCGAGGCTTTCATGCCTTTAGCCGCCAAACGACATATACACCTCAGTCTTATCACACCCGGGCACAATACCGACAACAACAACGAGAAAGACTGCACCTGCCCGGACTCTCCTTTCTGCGCTGCTCTCGATGCCGAGAAAACAGAACGCATCGTTTATAACCTCATCGCCAATGCTTGCAGTTTCACGCCCGAGAACGGCGAGATACAAGTGAGCCTCTCACGAGAAGACGAGAACATCGTCTTCACTATCTCCGACAACGGCTCAGGCATACCCGACGAACATAAGAAACATATCTTCGAGAGCTTCTATCAAGTGGACACGACCAACTCTCAGGGCTCAGGCATAGGTCTGACATTAGTCAAGAGCTTCGTTGACCTGCAAGGCGGCACCATCACCGTCTCCGACAACCATCCGCAAGGCACACGCTTTAGCATCATACTGCCCGTCGGCAATATCGAACAAACACAGTTCACTCTCTCCGACGCCGACTATGTCAACATCACCTCCGAACAGATACTCACCGAGTTAGACGAACAGAAAGATAATATCTTAGAGACCCCGGGAACCATACAAGGACCTATCATGCTCTGTATCGACGACAACTCCGACATCCGCCACTACCTCAAGCATATCTTCTCTAAAGATTATACCGTCCTCACCGCGAGGAACGGCAGCGAGGGAATAAAGAAAGCTGCCATCTCCGTGCCCGACATCATCATCTGCGATGTGTCGATGCCTGACATGAGCGGAGTGGAGGTGACAGAACAACTCAAGTCGGCTACCGCCACCTCACACATACCCGTCATCATGCTCACCGCACACTCTCTCGACGACCAGCGCATCGAGGGATTAGAGAAAGGGGCAGACGCATATATGGGCAAGCCCTTCAATCAGAATGTGCTCAAAGCACAAGTCAAGACCCTCATCGACAACCGACAGCGAGTACGACTCTCTTCTCTTCAGACGACCACAGCAACAGCCAACACTGCTCCGGCAGCCCCTAAGGAACGCACTCAACTCATGTCGGCTGAAGAGCAGTTCCTCCAACGCTTCAACACTATCGTTCTCAACAACCTCAGCGACGACACTCTCAGCGTCGAGACGATAGCCTCCGAGATGGCGCTCTCACGAACACAACTATACAGAAAAATCAAACAACTGACCAACTACTCACCCAACGAGCTCATTCGTCAGACACGCTTGCAAGAAGCACAAAACATGCTGCTCAAAGGCGACAAGACCGTCTCCGAAGTGGCATACCTCACAGGCTTCACCTCGCCAAGCTACTTCACCAAGTGTTACTACGAGTTCTTCGGAACACGACCCAACGAAGTGAGGAAAAAGTAATTTTTAATTTTCTTTTCACATTTATGTTCTTTTGGCATGGTTATTGGAGGAAAAGATAAGGTTGTTATGACCTATATATACCGATAATCGTAGATATGTACAAACCATGCTATTAGCTATTCTTTTTTCTATTGTTGTGAGTGCTCAGCTCGACTCAGCCACCATCATGATGGGTGATCAGACCACTCTGCATCTCAACGCCACTATCGACCAAAACGAGAAAGTTATCTTCCCGCAATCAGGCTCCGAGCTCACTCGCGGGATAGAGATAGTGGAACAAGGTAAGATCGACACCCTCAAACTCAAAGACGGCAGGCTCAGTCTCACTCAAGACCTCCTCATCACCAGTTTTCAAGACTCTCTCTTCCTCATCCCGCCTCAGGTCTTTCTCTCAGGCGAAGACTCTTTCACCACTGCCCCACTCTCCCTTAATGTTATCCAACCTTTCCAGATCGACTCTGCCGACATGACTATTGCCGACATCAAGGATATCTACCGTGCACCTATTTGGTGGTGGGGTATCATCCGGTGGGTCTTGCTCGCTCTGCTCATCTCAGGCTTGGGTGTCGGCGTTTATTTCCTCATCCGTTACCTCAAGCGTCGCAAAGCTATTGAGACGGGCGAGCTGATAGAGGCCGTTCCTCTGCGTCCTGCACACGAGGTGGCTTTAGAGAAGCTCGATGAGATAAAAGCCCGCAAACGCTGGCAACAAGGAGAGGTCAAGCAGTATTATACCGACCTTACCGATGTCATCCGCGAGTACATCACACGCCGCTTCGAGGTCAAGTCGCAAGAGAAGACCTCCGACGAGATACTCGCCGAGATGAGACCTCGGCTCTACCAAGCCGAGCAGAACGCACTATACGACGAGCTCAGTCGCATGCTACGCCTCTCCGACCTCGTCAAGTTCGCTAAGTATCAGCCTCTGCCCGACGAGAACGAGACATCACTCGTGTGGGCATATCGCTTTGTTAACCAGACGAAGATAACCGAGACCGAACAGAGTCAGGAGGCAGAGAAGACAAGCACCGACACTGACGACAAGAATAAAGAAACCACTAACGACGATAACAAAGAATCATGACCTTCCATTCCCCGCAATATCTCTTTTTGCTTCTCTTGCTCATACCCGTCATAGCGTGGTATATAGTAGAGATGCGCAAGTCGGATGCGAGTCTTCAGATGTCCGACACTCAGCCCATGAAGCTCACGCCGCGCACATGGCGTCTGTACCTATTGCATCTGCCATTTGTGCTCAGAGTAGCAGCCATCATCCTCATCTCCATAGCTCTTGCCCGCCCGCAACTGAGCAACCGCTGGCACAAAGAGCAGACCGAAGGTATCGACATCATGATGGCTCTCGACATCTCAGGCACCATGAACGCCGAAGACCTGCGACCCAACCGATTGGAAGCAGCCAAGGAGAAAGCTACCGAGTTCATCAACTCGCGACCCAACGACAACATCGGACTCGTCGTCTTCGCCGGAGAGAGCTTCTGCCAGTGCCCCCTCACCACCGACCATGCCGTACTCATCAACCTCTTCCGCTCCGTCAAGTTCGGCATGATTGATGACGGCACTGCCATCGGGTTGGGACTGGCTAATGCCGTCAACCGCATGAAAGACTCGCCTACCAAGTCGAAAGTGATTATCCTGCTCACCGACGGCTCCAACAACCGCGGCGACATCGACCCGCTCACCGCAGCACAGATAGCCAAGACCTACGGCATCCGCGTCTATGCTATCGGTGTAGGCTCGAAAAAACCGGCGCGCATACCATACCAGACACCAATGGGCATACAATATACAACCATCGAGAACGAGTTCGACGAAGGCACCCTCAAACAGATAGCTCAGACCACCGGAGGCGAGTATTTCCGTGCTACCGACAACAACTCACTCACCTCTATCTATCAGCAGATTGACCAGATGGAGAAAACAAAGATAAGAGTGAGAGAGTACTCCAAACGCAGCGAGGCTTTCTTTCCCTTCCTCCTCTCCGCTTTTCTCTGCCTCCTGCTTGACATCATCCTTCGCTACTTCGTCCTACGAACAATAACCAACTAACAACTCCGCCCTCCCCTCCATCCGACTCCACTACACCGACTTCTCTTCATGCAAAGGAAGGGCAGGGGTGGTAAAATAAAAAACAAAACACATGTTCCGCTTTCAAAACATAGAATTACTCTGGTTGCTTCTGCTCATCCCTGTGATGGTGGTGGCACACCTGCTCTATTCGCGCCGCAAACGCAAGGAGCTCGAAACTTTCGGCGACCTTGAGCTCTTAGAGCCTCTCATGCCTAACCGCTCCTCTGTCCGCCCTCATCTTAAGTTCGCTCTGCTCATGCTCTCGCTCACCCTTCTCATCTTCGCCCTTGCCCGACCACAGTACGGCACCAAAGAGGAGACGATCAAACGACAAGGCATAGAGATGATGGTGGCGCTCGACATCTCCAACTCCATGCTCGCTGAGGATGTGGCACCCAGCCGACTTGACAAAGCCAAACAGATGGTTACCTCGATGATCAATAAGTTCGTTGACGACAAGGTCGGACTCGTGGTCTTTGCCGGTGATGCTTTCGTCCAACTGCCCATCACTTGCGACTATGTGAGCGCCAAGACTTTCCTGCAGAACATCGACCCCTCACTCATACCCGCCCAAGGAACAGCCATAGGTAAAGCCATCGAGACCTCGCTGCGCTCTTTCGGCGGCGAGAGCGAAGCCTCAAGAGCTATCATACTCATCACCGATGGCGAGAACCACGAAGATGATGCTATCGGTGCCGCAAAGAAAGCTAAAGAGGCAGGAGTGAAGATAATGGTTGTGGGCATAGGCAAACCCGAAGGAAGCCCCATACCCGTCCCGGGGTCGAACAACTTCATGAAAGACCGACAAGGCAATGTGGTCGTATCACGACTCAACGAAGAGATGTGCCGGGAGATAGCAGCCGCCGGAGGAGGTATATATGTCAGAGCCGACAACACCAACTCGGCCGTCAGAGCACTCGAACATGAGATAGAACAACTGTCAAAATCGGAGATAGAAACCAAAGTGTTCACCGACTACAACGAACAATATCAGTCGTTCGTGCTCATCGCACTCCTACTGCTCATCATCGAGTTCTTTATCTTCAGCAGGAAAAACAAACGACTAAGCAAAATCAATCTTTTCGAACGCCAATGAAACGCTTACAACTCATACTCTCGCTCCTCCTTCTCGTCTCGCTCACCGTCTCGGCACAACGAGAAGCCGCCAATGTGCGTCAAGGTAACCGACACTACAACAAAGAAGAATATACCCAAGCCGAGGTGGACTACCGCAAAGGATTAGACGTCAACAAAGATGCTTTCGAAGCACACTTCAATCTCGGCGATGCACTCTTCCGCCAAGAGAAGTATCCCGAAGCCTTAGAAGAGTATCAACAAGCCGGAGCACTACTCAAAGACAAAGATAAAAGCAAGCGCGCCGCCGTGGCTCACAACATGGGCAACTCTTACTTCGCTCAACAGCAATACGACAAAGCTGTCGAAGCCTACAAACAAGCACTGCGCAACAACCCCAAAGACGATGACACACGCTACAACCTCGTCAAAGCTATGCAGATGCTCCAACAGCAGCAACAGCAACAACAACAGAACCAAGAACAACAGCAAGAACAGCAACAACAGCAAGAACAGCAACAACAGCAAGAACAGCAGCAACAACAACAGCAAGAGCAACAAGAGCAGCAGCAAGAGCAAGACCAACAACAAGAACAGCAAGACCAGATGAACAAAGAACAAGCCGAACAGATACTCCAAGCTCTGCAACAAGACGAACAAGCCACTCAAGAGAAAGCCAAACGCCAACAAATGCAAGGTGGCAGAAGCGCAGAAAAGAACTGGTAAAAGCTCTCCTCTCTATCTTCTCAACACATCATGGCATAAACACCACATAGTATGAAACGCAAAATAAATATCCTCACTCTTCTCTTCAGCCTCGCTCTCTTCTGCCAGGCTGAAGATGTCGTTTTTCGTGCCTCCGCTCCTCAGCAGGTGATCATGGGCACTCCCTTCCAACTCGTCTATACCGTCAACCAACGAGCCAAAGACCTGCGTGCACCCGAGCTCGACAACTTCGATGTGCTCGCCGGACCCTACACCTCACAGAGCAGTTCCACACAGTTCATCAACGGCAAGCGCACCTCCTCTTTCACCCTGACCTACACCTATACCGTCATGGCGAACAAAGAGGGTACCTTCACTCTCCCGCCCGCCTCTATCACCGTCGGACACGAGAGCTACAACTCCAACGGACTGAAGATAACAGTGCTCCCGCCCGATGAGCAACCCGCAGAACAAGCCTCATCGTCCGCAGCCTCGTCCTCGCAGCCTAACAGCCCGGCTACCACCTCGCAGGCCACAGGCTCGAAAGATGACCTGTTCATACGCACAGTGATAAGCAAGACCAACGTGTACGAACAAGAGTGCATCACCCTCTCTTACAAGCTCTACACCCTTGTCGATGTGGCACAGTTCACCAACAACACTAAGATACCCGAGTTCACAGGTTTCGTCAAGCAAGAGAAAGACCTTGGGAACATACAGACCAATCTCGAGCATTACAACGGTCGCAACTATCAGACAGCCGTCCTGTACGAGACCCAACTCTACCCCCAACACTCAGGCGATATCCGTATCGACCCTGCCAGCTTCGAGGCGATAGTGAGAGTGAGAAACAGAGCACAGGTGCGCAGTATCTTCGACGATTTCTTCGACACCTATACCAATGTGAGCCGTCAGCTCACCGCCCCCGGAGCCACCATACATGTCAAGACCTTGCCCGCAGGACGACCCGCAGGCTACTCCGCAGGCGTCGGACAGTTCAGCATGTCATCGTCAATAAGCGCCACCGAGCTACAGACCAACGAAGCCGTGACACTCAAGATCAACATCTCAGGCTCAGGCAACATGAAGATGCTCAAGACACCTGAGGTCGAATGGCCCGAAGGTTTCGAGGTGTACGACCCCAAGGTAACCAACAACACCAAGAACTCAGCACAAGGTATGTCAGGCACCAAGACCATCGAATATCTGGCTATACCAAGAGCATCCGGCACCTACACCATTCCGCCCGTACAATACTCGTATTTCGACATACAAAGCGGCAAGTACAAATCGCTCACCACACCCGAATATACGCTCGTCATCCGCAAAGGTGCCAACGACGACAACTCAGCTGTGGTCAGCACCTATGTCAACAAAGAAGACATACGCCAGTTAGGCTCCGACATCCGTCATATCTACACCGGACCGCTCGAAATCAACTCATGGCAGATGTGGCTGAGCTACCTCTTGCCCCTCATCCTCACCGTCATCATCGCCATCGTGATGCGCAAACGTATCCGTGAAAACGCCGACATAAGAAAAGTGAGATACCGCAAAGCACAGAAAGAAGCCGCCAAAAGACTCAAGAAAGCACGACAACTAATGAACGAGAACAACACCACCGCTTTCTACGAAGAGATAGAACGCGCTATATGGAACTACTTCAGCGACCGCCTCTCTCTGCCCACCTCTGAGCTCAGCAAAGACAACATCACACAACTGCTGCTCGAACATAACCTCAACGCAGAACTCATCGAACAAGTCAAACAGACTCTCTCAGATGCCGAGTTTGCAAGATACGCTCCTACCTCTTCCGACCATGCCATGAACGACATGCTCGAACATGTGAGCGACCTCATCGACCAACTCGAAAAAGTGATACGCAAATAAACCAAGTATCACTCTCAACCACTCTTAACAACCCTACGACTTATGAAAAAGTTAGTTTCTATATTCCTCACATTGAGTTTAACCGCTATGGTTTTCGCACAACCTACAACCGAGAACACCTCCGTTCCTTCCGACCAACATCTCAGCATCGTTCAAGCTAACCAAGCTTACCAAGATGGCGAGTGGGAGACGGCTATCACACACTATCTCAGTGCCCTTCAGGAGCCGCAGTCGGACATGAACAAAGCCTATATCTACTATAACCTCGGTAATGCGTATTTCCGTCAGAACGAGCTGGGTAAGAGCATCGTCAACTACGAACGCTCCCTCCGACTCCGTCCG
>CAMHOK010000009.1 GCA_946186735.1 uncultured Bacteroidales bacterium | reverse complement strand
GTTCTTCGGACGCTTGACGTTGCCGAAGATGCCTTTTTCGAGGGCGGTGAAGAGGCCTTCGTTCTCCATGGTCTCGAGGAGGTGGGTGGCGTTGTGGAGCACTTCCTGTGCGCGGCGCTTGATGATGCCGCTTTCAAAGAGCATCGACTCCATCATGGTGGTCTTACCTGAACCCGAACCACCCATCAAAGCGATGTTCTTAATCTCATTGGCTTTGTAAGTCTTCATGTTTATTGATTATTTTGTTAATTTGTTTGCGAAAGTTTTTTCAGCCTGCAAATGTACAACTATTTTTTTACACTTGCAACACTTGCTCTCAAAAAGTTGCTCAACTTTCATCTGCCTTCTTTAACTTGTTTGTTTGAAGAAAAATTAGTACCTTTGCAGACTTTTTTAGAAATGTATATTCGTCGTCTGACATATCTGCTGCTCGTTCTTTGCGCCACCTCTGTGATGGCGCAGAGAGAATCGTTAGATAGTCTTGCTCATACGCTCACGCTTGATGAGGTTACTATTAGTGCACGTCGTCGTGATGAGCCGGTAGTGCCGGTACAGACCCTGCAAGGCGAACGCCTTGAAGCACTCTCAACGCAGAGCGTGGCCGATGCTGCCCGCTATTTCAGCGGAGTGCAGATAAAAGATTATGGCGGAGTGGGAGGACTAAAGACTATCGATGTGAGAAGCATGGGCTCTAATCACTTGGGAGTGTTCTATGATGGTATAGAGATAGGTAATGCACAAAACGGTACGGTTGATCTGGGTAAGTTCTCGATGGAAAACATAGAACAACTGTCGCTCTATAACGGTCAGAAATCCGAGATCTTCCAACCTGCCAAAGACTATGGCTCGGCCGGCACCCTTTACATAAGGACGCGGCGTCCTAAGTTCGACAATAACAAACGCTACAATGTTGTTGTAACCATGAAAGGCGGTACCTTCGGTCTTGCCAATCCTTCTATACTATATGAGCAGAAACTGACCGACAATATTCACTTCTCTGCCAATACTGAATATACTTATGCTCATGGTCGCTATCACTTCCGTTATCGCAAGGTGATGCCTTCGGGCTTAGTGGCATGGGATACAACGGCAGTGCGACAAAACGGAGATGTCAACACATGGAGGGCAGAGGCAGGTTTCTTTGGCTATCTGCCTGATGGTAAGTGGCATGTTAAGGGATACTACTATGATAGTGAGAAAGGCATACCGGGAGCTATTGTCAATAATGTATGGAAAAACTCGCAACGACAGTGGGACAGGAATGCTTTTGTGCAAGCCAATTTTACGAAGACTCTACTGACCGGCTACGACATGCAAGTCAATGCCAAGTACTCTAATGACTATATGCGCTATCTCAATCCAGATACTACTTTGATGTATATCGACAACAGTTTTGTGCAACAGGAGGTCTATCTGTCGATGGCACACAGAGTCAAGATGGCAGGGGCTGAGGCTGTTGTGCCGACGTGGCAGGCGTCTCCGTTGAGTTGGGATATGTCGGTCTCTGCCGACTACCAGTACAACACCCTTGATGGCAATCTGGCCAACTTCGTCTTCCCTGAGCGACACACTACCTTAGTGGCAGCGGCAACACAACTATATTGGAAATATCTGCGGTTGCAGGCTTCGGTGCTCGGCACTTTTGTCAAGGACAAGATACATCAGCCCACGCTAACCACACCCACAGCCTCTGCGCAGAAACCGCAGTTTACACCGGCCATCTTCTTTTCTTATCAGCCTTATCTCAAAGAGGAACTGTTCCTGCGCGCTTTCTATAAGCGAATCTTCCGTATGCCCACCTTCAATGACTTATACTACACCGATATGGGTAATATATCGCTTCTGCCGGAATATACGACTCAATATGACGGAGGCGTACAATACGACAAACATTTTCCTAAATGTCTGTTGAGCGACATCAGTCTGAAGGTCGATGGCTATTTCAACCAAGTGAAGAACAAGATTGTAGCTATACCTAAAGGTAATGGTCAATATCGATGGCAGATGATGAACTACGGCTATGTGGAGATACGAGGCTGCGATATCAATGCGAGTGCTACCTTTGCCCTGCCTGCCGATGTATGTCTGGTGATAGCCGGCAGTTATACCTATCAGAAGGCGCAAGATTTTACCGACAAGTCAGAGATAACTTATGGAGGGCAGATAGCCTATATACCATGGCATAGCGGTTCGGCTATAGCCAACCTCAGATGGCACGGCTTGGGGCTTAATTATAGTTTCATTTATGTGGGAGAGAGATATCACAACTCCGCTAACATTCCCGCCAACTACGAACGACCTTGGTACACACACGACTTGGCCTTGTCCTATGACCTCGAGTTAAGACAACTGCTCCACGAACATAAACACTCGCTTCCGCGACTGCATTTTGCTTTAGAGATAAATAACATGCTCAATCAACAATATGAAGTTATACTCAACTATCCTATGCCCGGCATCAATGGTAAGGGTATAATAAAAGTAATATTCTAAGTGTTATGCATAATCGTTTCTTCCTCTTAGTCGTTTGTTTGTCATGGCTTGTCTTTAGCCTCTGTTCCTGTCGTCAAGAAGAGCAAATCAACTCAAAGGAGCAAGAGCAGCATGGCGTTGTGCAAGTCAACCAAGTGGCAGGCTTTTATCTGCTCAACGAGGGCAACATGGGCTCCAACAAGGCCACTCTGGATTATTATGATTACTCTACCGCCACCTATTCGCGCAACATCTTTGCCGAGGCCAATCCTTCAGTGCCCAAAGAGCTGGGTGATGTGGGCAACGATCTCAGGATCTATGGTTCCCGACTCTATGCCGTTATCAATTGCTCTAACAAGGTAGAGGTGATGGATGCGGCTACATGCCGTCGTCTCGGACAAATAGACATCCCTAATTGTCGATATATGCGGTTCAGCGGTAAGTATGGTTATATCACCTCTTACGCCGGTCCGGTGGAGATCAATCCTGACTATAAGCAGCGTGGTTATGTCGCGCGTTTCGATACCGCCACATTGCAGATAGATGCCACCTGTCTTGTGGGCTTTCAGCCTGATGAGTTGGAGATAGTGGGCGACAAGATGTATGTGGCTAACAGTGGAGGCTATATGGTACCCAACTATGAGAACACAGTGTCGGTCATTGATCTCAAGACCTTTACCGAGGTTAAACGCATCGAAGTGGCAATCAACCTGCACCATCTCAGAGCCGACAGACACGGTATGCTTTGGGTCACTTCTCGCGGAGACTACTATGGTCATCCTTCGCGACTCTATTGTGTGGATACGGCTACCGATCAGCTCACCGACTCCGTGATGATAGCCGTCTCTAATTTTCACCTCGATGGAGACTCACTCTATATCTATTCCACCGAGTGGTCGTACATTGAGATGGACAACACCATTACTTACGGCATAGTCGATGTCAGCACACACGAGATCAAGACTCGCAATTTCATCACCGACGGCACCGACCAACAGATTAAGATACCTTACGGTATTTGGGTTAACCCCGTAACCAAAGATATTTATGTAACCGATGCCAAGAACTATGTAACACCGGGCACCCTCTACTGCTTCTCCCCAGAAGGCGTGATGCAGTGGTCGGTGCGCACAGGCGACATACCGGCACATTTCGCAGCAGTTGAAAAATAAAGGAAACAATCATGAAACAACATATTACTCTTATTTGTAGTCTGTTCTTGGCAGCTACAACTTTTGCCCAGTCGCCGTATATCAGCAAAGTATATGAATACATGCCGGCACCCGGTCAGTTCGTTCATCTCATGCCCGAGTTTGACCCCGATGGTGTAGGATGGCAAGACCTGCCGGAAACAACATGCAGGCGATTGATGACATCAGCAGCTAATGAGTATCTCGTGAATGATCAGCAATATCTGGTGTCCTTAGGAGGGTGGGGCGGCTATATAATCTTCGGTTTCGACCACATGGTCGAGAACAACCCCTCTGAACTCGATTTTCAGATACTCGGTAATGCTTTCTATTCCAACACTAATCCTAATCCTGATGCACCCAAAGAAGGAGGTTCATCTGAGCCGGGGATAGTGATGGTAGCTTACGATGCCAATAAGAATGGGCTGCCTGATGATGAATGGTATGAGCTTGCAGGGGCGGAATATGACAACCCTGCTACTCGTCATCACTACTCACTAACCTACTATCGACCTTCTGTTGACCATCAACCTACTCCCGATAATTCTTATCCTTATCTCATCGATACCACCTATATCAGGTGGCGCGACTCGGAAGGCAATACCGGTTTCATGTCCCAAGTGTCATTTCATAAGCAGCCGTATTACCCCATCTGGCTTAGCGCAGATAGTATAACTTTCTATGGGGCAAGACTTGCTGATAACTATGTTGATGAGTCAGGAACGGGCTCGTACTATGTGCAGTATTGCTATCCGTGGGGGTATGCCGACAACCAACCCAACACCGACCGACGCAGTAAGTTCAATATATCATGGGCAGTGACTGACAATGGCACTCACGTACAACTACCCGGGATACACTTTGTTAAAGTTTATACCGCCGTGCACCAGTCCTGTGGATGGTTAGGAGAGACATCTACTGAGATAATGGGAGCAAAAGACCTGCATCTTACACATGAAGCAGAAATTGATAATTTTAATGATGTGTATAACGGTCTTCAGACCATCTCTCCATCGACAGCTGACCAGCTTCTCATCCTTAATAACCCCGTAAAAGATAATCTTATAGTGGTTGCCCAAGAACGTACCAAAGCCCTAATCATAGGTTTAAGAGGAGACATAATCACTGAGCTGGATATCAAATCAGGTAACAATATATTACCACTTACACAACTGCCGGGAGGGATGTATGTCCTACTCACATCATCTTCTGCCTATAAACTGATTAAACAATGAAACGCCAATTACTTTTTCTTCTTTCCGCCTTTTCTCTTTTTGCTTATGGTTCGACGGCCTCTCTTCTGACGCTTGATGTCAACCAATCTGTTTGCCCCGATACCATTATCTTTGATGATGATGGTAAGTGGGTTGGTACATATAGTAATGACGAAGTTACTCGTTGGCTCGCCTTCAATCCCATTGGCTCTCAACCTTTTTTCTATCTCTCGCATCTGCTTTGGGGCGATGGTCAAGAAGATACAAGTCTTGAGATGTCTTTCTGGGACGGGTTCACTATATGTCGTAGCAATGATTCTGCTAATTATGGTGAGTTGGGGAATAGCGATGGGTGGCTCAATCATCAATGGGGTAATATGGCAGGAG
Organism: uncultured Bacteroidales bacterium; assembly: GCA_946186735.1. Classification (GTDB taxonomy): domain Bacteria; phylum Bacteroidota; class Bacteroidia; order Bacteroidales; family Paludibacteraceae; genus Colicola. Next base: position 26,701 of record CAMHOK010000009.1, on the reverse strand, counting down.
GAGCATATATGCTCGATCAGAATGGACATATCCAAACTAATCAATCAGGTGATACGATATTATCCGATACCGCAGCCTACCTTGTTGCCTATTGGGGGTATATGCATGCACAAGACTATAACGATAGCGAATGGAAACGCCCTACACAGCAAGAACAGCATAGCCTGAGCGTCCGTTTTGCTTCGCGTTGTAAGCCGCAAGGCGTGTATGTGTGCAACCATCCATGGCCATATTATGGCAATATCAATGGCGACGGTTTTGCACGACCTTTTGTCGAGGGCGACAGTTTCATGCTCGTGGTAAGAGGACTGAATAGCAAAGGAGAGGATGTGGGAACAGAAATCAGATATACGCTCGCCGAATATGTCGGAGGTCAACTGTCTGAGTCTAAACAGTGGGAATATATGGATCTGACAGCATTGGGAGAGGTGAGCGGTGTGTATTTTACTATGGAGACAACCGACGAGAATCCGCTTGTCGGACCTAATACTGCCGTATTTTTCTGTATGAACCACTTGCAAGTGGATACTGCAAACATCGCTAAAGAGGAGCGTGTTACCGGACTGCAAGTTGTATCACAGACCGATTCTACAATCATCATCTCGTGGGATAAGATGCCTCTTACCACCACTTATACTGTTTATCTCGATGGTCAGATTATCTGCCGGACAGAAGAAAATACTTACACACTCAGAGGTGTGAATGACGGTTTACAACATCTGTTCGGTGTTAGCGGAAGTCAAGGCGATGTATCTGCTATAAGGTTTACATCAATCGATACCACTCCTCCCACTGCGCCTGCTAACTTGCGCCTTGTTGATGAACAATCAACCTCTTTCTCTGTCGAATGGGACAACTCTTATGATGCCGGTGGACTACGCAGGTATAATATATATTTGGATGGCGAACTTTATGATTACCGTTCCTCTACGATAACAAATTACACTTTCTCGGATGATATTTTGCCCGAAACCGATTATACCATATCAGTCTCGGCTACCGATCGTGCAGGCAACGAATCAGAACCGGCAAGCCTAAGGGTGACCACTTCTCCTGCTACTTGCCTGCAAACGATTGGGGAGAACAAAAGCGGTGGTGTGGTGTTGATCAATTCCGTAGCATCAACTCTTCCTAATGAAGGGGAAGGTGTGTATTACGATCTCTTAGGGCATTGTCTGGGGAACTCTATACCTACTCAACAGGGAGTGTACATATACATACAAAATACATCCGATTAGGTCAGTTACCAATGCAGGTTTCGGTACTCGCTGTCGGTTTGTTATATTTATACTGAGGGTAGTATCTATACAGACGAATGATACATACAGTTAGGGCCGTAACCTAAAATGGTTACAGCCCTAATTTAAATTGAACAATCACTTAATTATTTGACCACTTTGGTAGTTTGCTTCTCTGTTTTCAAGATAAACATACCTTGTGGAAGCGAACTAACCACATTGGACATCTTGTCTGTTACGCTACCTATGAGTTGGCCTTCGAAAGAGTAGATTCTTATCTCTTGAATATCTTCGTTTGCTATTTTTTCGATGTCAGTTGTAGTCTTAAAGTGAGCAACAATCTTAGCATTATCCCACAGCATGATGGTGCGCTCGGCATCGTTGACGCCATCGTCCCAACCATCAAACTCGTAGCCTTCTTTTGCTACGGCCTTAAGAGTGATAGGTGTTCCTTCTTCATAAAGTCCTTCTTCAACCTGCTCGCCAATTATTATCACATCGCCCATGGTCTCATCCTGCGTTACGGCTGTGAGTGTGTAAAGAGCAACATACATAGCGGTGAAGGTGGTGTCGCGTTCAATGATAAAGGAGAAGGAGGTCTCTTGAGTGTCGAGTCCTTTCCATCCCTTAAACAGATAATGATCTTTTTTCGTGGCGTTTACTGTAGCTGTCTCGCCTGCTTCGTATATGCAACTAAGAGAAGTAACACCGGCACTCGTCTCCGTCTCTATTGTTACGGTATATAGAGCCACAAACAAAGCCTTAAGCTTGATGTCGTCGGTAACAGTGAGTGTTATGCTGTCTGTCGTTTGACCATTACTCCAGCCTTTGAAACGATATCCTTCGTTAGCTTGAGCTCGCAGTACGACCTTGGTCCCTTCTTCGTATATGCCATTGCCACTGACCGTACCACCATCTTGTACTTCAACATCAACGTTATAGAGTTTGATGTAGTTGGCCTTGATAGTTGAGTCGGCCGAGATTGTAATTTCGATGTCGGTGCCTTCGTAGCCCTCCCACGACTTAAATAGATAACCTTCAATCTCATAAGGAACAACCTTTACGGCTTTACCTTGGTTGGTGAAGATAGTTTCGATCATGGAGTTGACATTATTTGCAACAGATAGAGTGATAACATTTTCTCCACCGATGATAGGATAAGGATCGATGCCTATCTGTTGTCCCCAACCTTCACCCAACGTCTCAACAAACGAGCCGTCAGTCATCTGCTCAATCGTTTTGATGATGGTTTTGTTTTGTGGGTTCGATTCGTTGTTGAATGCTAAAGAAGCGTAGCCGTTGGTCAGTTTAGAGAAATTAGTTGTTCCGGCAAGAGCACCCCAGGTGGTGGCTTTGGTTTCTGCTCCGGTCATGGCGTTCTTTGTGGCGCGCATAGAGATCATTCCGATGTTGTAAACATTGGTCAGTTGCTGGTTGGCTGTACCTGTGATGCCGCCTATTAGTCCGGTTCCGCTGATGTTGCCCCAGTTGAAGGCATTCTCTATTGTGCCGGTATAATGGCGACCGGCTATACCTGCCACCGATGTCATGCCATAAATATTTCCATGGTTAGCTAAGTTCTTCGCTTCTGAGCCTGTGCCATAGAGGTTGCCGATGATACCACCGGTGAACTGACCTCCTGTCTGGCAAACAGAACCATAGAAATGGAGGTTCTCCAACATGCCGGTGTTGGCAGCACCAATAATACCACCGGTGTTGTTTTGGGTGTTGTTGACCGAACCTTCTACTGTTAAGTTTTTGATGGTGGCTCCGGCAATAAGTCCGAACAGGCCTTGCCCGGCAGAGGTAGCATTGATATATAATCCGCGGATAGTATATCCTTGACCATCGAACACACCCATGTAGTTCTTGGAGGCATTTCCTATGGCAGTCCAAATGAAACCGGCAAGATTGATGTCGGCTGTTAGTTGTGCATTAAGGCTCTGATCCTCACCATTATTAATGGTGTCGGCAAACCAAGCCAACTCAGCAGCGTTGCTTATCAGATAGACGCCGTCATCATTAGCTTTGACAGGGCTCTTTGTTGTGCCGTCCCAGACGCCGGCTTGGGAAAGAGGTTGCATGCCGGTGTTAACAAAGATGGTGTCGTTCTGACTATCAGACAGAGTGAACGACGAGTACATGGTTGAGTATCCGTCACGCTTTGCGCAATAATGGTAATTGCCGGCAGGTAGTTGGTGGACAAGAGCATTGTGTTCAACAGTATCTCCCTGGTTGGTCATTACATCAACGGATGCTCCTTCTGCTAAATCGCGGAACACAACAATATGTTTTTTCGATTCCTCTAAAGGAATGGTTATGTCAGGCAGTTTGCCGAAATATGTTTGATGGCTAACAGCAGTGAAGTTAGGTGAACGGCCGGCTTGTTTTGTTATATTGCGGTGGTTGCCTATCGGATCACCGAACCCTGTTACTTGAATTACGCCATCGCTCATGGTGAACATGCCGTTTTCCGGATCTGCCATGGCAGGGATGTCGATAGTTATTTGTTGTGCCTTAGGAGTAGAGGCAAAAGCATATTGATTTGAGCTGAGGATAAGAGCCGTACCTGCCGGAACACCTTTGTATGTTACATAAGCCGACATGTTGTATATTCCTGCCATTTTATTTGCCGGATGGAAGAGTCCGGAGAATTGTATTGACAATCGATCACCCGGGTGAGCCATTTTTCCCGGACGGCTGATGTTGGCTATATCCATAGTGCAAGGCTTGGCAGTGAGAACTTGATAGACAGACTGACCTGCTTCGTTGGTGAGGCGTACGATGTTGCGACCTTCTTTGAGTTGAAGGGTATATGATCCGTCATCGTTCTTGTTGACCGAGTTGAAAGGATTGTCGTAAACGGCTGAGTGCTCACCTATGGTGGGGTATGTTATTTCTACTAATTTAACATTTTGAGGAGTGAATGTATATTCGGCATATCCCTTCTCTTTAAGGAAATAGAATACATCATGTTCGGCATCTACATATTCACCTGCAATCTTCAATTTGCCGGCGTTGTAAGCGGCATTGATTTTCATTCCGGTCTCTATGTTGTTGTCGGTTTGTCCGACGGTAACGACAAAGACTCCTGTGTTTTCCGGCCAGATAGCTCCCCAGTTTTCTCCTCCATAGAAAGGAACACGATTGACCGTCCAACCCTTAGAAGCGCTACCTGAAGCACTATAAGAAACGGCATTCATGGCATCGTAGGTTACCGTAACGATAGCCGTTCCATTAGCTTTTGCTCTGAGCGCAGGCCATGGGTCGATACTCGTGTTAGCATTATCGATAGCGACCACACTCGAGTCGATCTTACCTTCAAGATTATAGACAGTGTAGTGATAGTTAGGCTCAATGAAGTAGTTGCCGGTGGTGGTGTTAATAACCTCCCAGTTGCGTTGTGCAAAAAGGTCTTTGGTATCACCTATATTCATGAGCAAATGTCCGCGCTCGTTGATATTGAGATAGATGTCGTTAACACGCACCCCGCTGAGCTCGCGGTCAATAGTGTCGATTGGCCATGAAGGCATTGTCTGACTATTGAAGATAAGCTCAGGCATCTTTTCTGCTATAGTATCCATGGTAAAATAGCCAGTAGCAGGAGTCTTGCCATCTTTCCATGCCCTAAAGTTGTATTGTTGAGACTGAGTGAGGGCGAAATAGTAGATATCGTTATCGCCTACGCTAACAATACTATCGGGCTCAATGCGACTGAAAGGTTTATAGTGTACCGTACCTGTACCCATAGAGGCTCCTGCCCCTCCGGGTTTAACACCAAGGAAGAAGTTATAGCCTTTTTCTACAGTGATAGTATGCGTCTTTATCTTCTCAATCTTTCCTAAAGCATTAACATTTGAATTAACTGTTTGTCCTAAGGTTAGACTTCCATATCCTTGCGCGCGCCATTTGTCAGCGGCAACCAACCTAACGGAATAGGAGCAACCTTCGAAAACAAGCAGGGCACATCGGTTGCTTGACTCTGCTTGACCAAGAGTAACATCATAGGTATAACCTTCACGAGAAAGAACCTGCACATTATCAATGGTGTAGTCTTCTCCGGGCAACCAATATTGCGTTTTGTTGTCCGCATCTTTGTAGTTGTTGTTGGCACCAATTAGAACAGTGAGAAGATTGAATCCTACATTACCCGTGTCGATATGTTTGGCAAGGTCAATGTTGATACTACCATTTATAATGGTATCAGTAGAAACACTATATCCAAGACCTTTGAGAGTGTAAACTTTCTCACTGAGTCCTGAATAATAATAGGTTTTTGCAGAGGTCTCGGGACCTACTACAGAATCAGGAATAACTAATAGTTCATTGTCGTCATAAAGCTTAATCCATTTAGTTGTGGAGTTGCTCTTGACGGCAAAATCAACAGCCATTGCTTGAACAGACAGCAATAGCATCACGAAAAATAAGTAACAATTTTTTTTCATTTGTGTTAGTTGTTTTTTGGTTAATATGTTTTGGTTAATTATAGATACGACGATTCAAGTCCCCAAAGTTCGTGAACTGTTGGCACTTGTCAGGTGTAATAATGCAATAATCAGAGAAATGTCTGTCAGACATATCATGCATCACCTCTAACGCTTCATGTGTAGGAAGTATATGGCTCATTTGTTTGCTCTAACCCTCGAGAGCGTTACAAAAACAAACGATGGCAGGTCTTCCGGCTCGTCTTATCGTTTCTTTGCCTTCCCACCAGTCAATTGACGGGCAGTGGCCTTCGACCAAGAAACGACTACTGACATATCAGTAAAGACTTACGGCTGCGGGACAGCGCAGGTTTTTCACCTGCTTCCCTTTTAATCTTAGAGGCTCAGACAGATGGCAACAACCATTTGCCATGGCCAGAAAGAACCAACATTTGTTGACTTTTCCAAAATCGACCGCAAAAGTAATAAATTTTCTTTGAATAGACAAAGATTTTTTTGTAACTTTGCACCCCAAAGTCTAACAGAATAACCATTAGCCATAGTGAAGACAACCCTTTGAATTCCGAACGAAGTTACATAGAAGTGATTGGGGCGCGCGTTAATAATCTCAAAGATATAAGCGTGAGCATTCCACGTAATGCCTTAACCGTTATCACCGGTTTGTCAGGGTCGGGCAAGTCGTCGTTAGCTTTCGACACTATCTATGCCGAAGGGCAGAGGCGGTATATTGACACTTTCTCAGCTTATGCACGCGGGTATATAGGCAATGTGGAACGGCCTGATGTGGATAAGATAACAGGTCTGTCTCCCGTCATCTCTATCGACCAGAAGACGACCAACAGCAATCCGCGTTCCACCGTAGGCACAGTGACCGAGGTGTACGACTACCTGCGTCTGTTGTTCGCACGAGCGGCTGACGCTTATTCGTATAACACGGGCGAGAAGATGGTCAGATATACCGACGATCAGATAGTAGAACTTATCTATCGTGAGTATGCCGGGCATAAGATCTTGGTGATGGCTCCGCTGGTCAATAATCGCAAGGGGCATTACAAAGAGCTGTTTGAGCAGATAAGGAAGAAAGGGTTTGTCTATGTGCGTGTTGACGGAGAGCTGCGTGAGATAACGCAAGGCATGAAGCTTGACAGATACAAGAACCATACCATTGAGGTGGTTATTGACCGTCTGAGTCTGGGTCTTGCTCTGCCTCTTGATAATCGTCCTGACACGCAACGCTTGATGCAATCCGTATCGAAAGCGATGCAGCAAGGGCATGGTATCATCATGATTGCCGATTATCAGGCAGGTGCCCATGCCCGCTATTTCTCGCGTAGCTTGATGTGTCCCACCACGGGTATAGCTTATGCCGAACCCGCTCCCCACACTTTCTCTTTCAATAGTCCTCAAGGTTGGTGCCCGCGATGCAAAGGTATAGGCAGGGTCAATCTTATTGACATGGACAAGGTGGTGCCCAATAAGCAGTTGTCTATCTATGACGGAGCTATAGAGCCTTTAGGTAAGCATAAGAACAACACCATCTTCTGGCAGATAGATGCCATCTTGAACGCTGCCGGTCCTATTGAGGATGAGCAGGGTAGAGAGGTGCCATTGACGCTGAAGACTCCTTTCTACCTCATACCGCAAGAGGCTGTGGACAGTATCATGAACGGGACAGAGGAGAAACTGAATATCCGCAACGAATCGCTCGGCGGACAATCCAATTATTTCGAGCGGTACGACGGTATCCTGCATTATATCGAGTTGCAGCAAGACGCTACAGCCTCTCTGATGGAGCAGCGATGGGCTAACCAATATTATACAGAGGTGGTGTGCCCTGAGTGTCATGGCGACCGACTGAGTCGTGAGAGCCTCAGTTATCGTATAGGCGACAAGAACATAGCTGAGCTGGCATCGATGGACATAAGCGAGCTTTACGAATGGGCACTCACAGCCGACCGATATATGAGTGATAAGCAGCGCCTGATAGCGGCCGAGATACTCAAAGAGATACGCACCCGCCTGAGTTTCATGCTGGATGTGGGACTGCAGTATTTAGCTCTCAACCGCTCGTCGGAGTCGTTGTCGGGGGGTGAGAACCAGCGTATCCGACTGGCCACTCAGATAGGCTCGCGCTTGGTCAATGTTCTGTATATCTTAGACGAACCCAGTATAGGCCTGCACCAACGCGACAACGAACGGCTTATCCGGTCGCTCAAACAGCTGCGCGACATGGGCAACTCGGTCGTTGTGGTAGAGCACGATGAGCAGATGATGTTAGAGGCTGACTATGTGGTTGACATCGGGCCCGGGGCAGGGCGGTTAGGCGGGGAGATAGTGTTTGAGGGCACGCCTCAACAACTGCTCAAGGCACACACACTCACCGCACGTTACTTGTCGGGTGAGATCAAAAGGGCAGTGGCTGCCGACAGCCATCGCGACCCAGTTACCGACCTTACTCCTCGACTGACGATACGCGGATGCACCGGTAACAACCTCAAGAAAGTGGATGTCAGCTTTCCCCTCTCACACATGATAGGAGTAACAGGAGTCTCAGGCTCAGGCAAATCGACACTGATCAATCAGACACTCTATCCTCTTCTGTCAAAACATTTCTATCGCTCCTTGCAAGAGCCGTTGCCTTACGAGAGTGTGGAGGGTATTGAGAATATCGACAAAGTGATAGCGGTCGATCAGTCGCCCATAGGCCGTACTCCGCGCTCTAACCCTGCCACTTATACGGGTGTCTTCTCCGATATCCGCAACCTTTTCGCACAGTTGCCTGAGGCTAAGATACGCGGCTGGAAACCCGGACGCTTCTCTTTCAACACCGCAGGAGGCCGATGTGAGGAGTGCTCGGGCAACGGATATAAGACCATACAGATGCATTTCTTGCCCGATGTGTATGTTATGTGTGAGGTGTGTGGCGGTGCTCGCTACAACCGTGAGACACTCGAGGTGAGGTTCAAAGGGAAGAACATATCCGATGTGCTTAACATGACGGTCAACCAGGCGGTTGAGTTTTTCGAGAGCCAACCCAACATACTCAAGAAGATAAAGACCATACAAGAGGTCGGACTGGGCTATGTCAAGCTCGGTCAATCGTCAACCACCCTTTCCGGAGGAGAGAGCCAGCGTATGAAGCTGGCGGCAGAGTTGTCGCGACCGAGCACGGGTAAGACTCTTTATATACTTGACGAGCCTACCACCGGTCTGCATTTCGATGACATACAAGTGCTGCTCAGAGTGCTGCACCGTTTGGTGGATAAGGGCAACACCGTCATCATCATCGAACACAACCTTGATGTTATCCGCGCCTGTGACTATCTTATTGACATGGGCGAAGAAGGCGGAAAGAACGGAGGATGGGTGGTGGCAACAGGTACGGTGGATGACCTGAAGAGATGTAAGGAGAGTATAACCGGAAGATATTTGTAACCAATATAAATATTCACTTTAATTTTGTTGCTTATGAAAACTTATTCCGAGTATCGTGCTGAGGCTCGTGAGGCGCTCAGCGGAAAATGGGGCGAGGTGGCATTATTGTCGCTGGTGTTTGTTGTTATTTCTGCGTTGATCACCGGTGCTACATCGGCAGGTTCTATCGTTGCTCAGTTCGGTACCATCTTTACTCAGATGGCAAACATCACAGGTCTTACTTTTATCGGGTTGATTGCCACTTTCTTCCTTGCCTTGCCTATGCAGATGGGATATCAGGTGATCTTCCTTAAGGTGTTCCGTCGTGAGGGTATCGACAACTATATCTCGTCAATGTTTAAGATCGGGTATAAGAGTCTTGGCAATGTGATTGCCTGTTCTATCCTTCTGATGCTTATTGTGTTTGCCGTAACGATAGTGTGGGCCATCATCTGCGCTATCCTTTTGGCAATAGGGGTGTCTCTTGATGGTATGTCGTTGTCGTCTTTCGACATATCTCTCGATAGCAGTGCGTTAGCCAACACGATAGGTGCGGCTACCATTTTCTTCTCAGTGCTGTCGTTTGCCTTGTATTTCTTCGTTGTGCTGTGGTTGTCATACATATATAAGTTCACCTATTTTGTCATGGCTGACCATCCTGAGTTGTCGGCTGTTGACTGCATGCGCGAGAGCAGAAAGCTCACCGAGGGCAAGCGTTGGCGTCTGTTCGTCTTAGACCTGAGCTTCATCGGTTGGGTGCTCTTGGTGATAATAACTGCCGGCATAGCCGCTCTGTGGGTTGATCCTTATATCAAGACTACTGTCGGAGCTTTCTATCAAGATTGTCTGCCTGTGCCGGAGCCGCAAGGAGCTGCTACGGAGACAACTGAAACACCCACTGCTGCACCTGCCGCCAACCCTATCTTTACTTTCAACCAAGAGCCGGCAGACAATAAGGCAGAGGTTGATAACTCTGATATAGAGCAATAAACCTATCTTGTATTAGTCCTACTCTTTGAGTCAGAGTCTGATCATATTGACTCTTGTGGGCGTCATCATCTTCTTGGTGCCGCTGCTGTGTCGCAAGTTGCATATCCCCACTATTGTGGGGTTGCTGCTTGCGGGTATGTGCGTCGGACCTCATGGCTTTGGTCTGGTAGAAGAGTCGTCCACTATCTCTGTCTTTGCAGGTGTGGGCATGCTTTATATCATGTTCATGTCCGGCGTTGAGCAAGACCTGAGCGATTTTCGCCGCAACCGTTGGCGGGTGTTCTTGCTGGGCTGTCTCACTTTCTTTTGTCCTGCCCTTTTAGCCCTTGTTGCTGCGCGCTGTGTGTTGCATTACTCGTGGCTCTCGTCGTGTCTGTTGGCTGCCATGCTCGGTTCGCACACGCTCATGACCTATCCTATCTTGAGTCGTTACAACATACAGCGGTCGCGAGTGGTGAATATAGCGGTGGGTGGAACGATGGTGGCTATCACTATCTCTCTGCTCAGTTTGGCTGTGATCAGCAGCATCAAGACCGGCAACACACTTGACTGGCACTATTGGTTGAAGATGGTGGGAGGTGTGCTGCTGTTTGCTGTGGCTGTCGTATGGCTGTTCCCGAGAGTGGCGCAGTGGTTCTTCAAACGAGTCAACGACCCTATGTTGGAGTTCTTGTTGGTGTTCATCATGATGGTGGCGGCAGCACTGCTCGCGCAGATGGCTGAGCTGGATGGCATACTCGGCGCATTCATGGCGGGAGTGGCTCTCAACAGACTCATACCTAACCGCTCACCTCTGATGAACAGACTCAACTTCGTGGGTAACACTTTCCTCATACCTATCTTCCTACTCTCGGTGGGGATGATGGTGGATATACAACTCTTCTGGTCAGGTTGGGCAGTAGTGACGCTGACAATACTTATATGCTTGACTAAGCTGCTCGGCAAAGGTGTGGCATCACTGATTGTGGGACGGCTATGGAGACTCAAGTCGGAGGAGACAGAGTTGATCTTCGCGCTCACCCAAGCCACAGCCGCAGGTACGCTGGCAGTGGTAACGATAGGCTTCCGCTTAGAGCTCTTCTCATCTCAGATGCTCTCGGCAACGGTGCTGATGATACTCATCCTGTGCACTACCGCATCGTTCTTGACCGAACATGCTGCCAAGCTGCTCTCGCTCGACGAGATGAACAACCCTTCCGACAATAGTGCACAAGAGAAAGAGGTGCATGTGCTTATCCCCGTGAGCAACCCTACCACTGACGATGCGTTGGTTGATCTGGCGGAGTTGTCGATAGGTGGTCGGTCGGCTCGTTTGACCGCCTTGGCCGTCATCGACCATCCCGACAAAAGCAGTACTGCTCGCCGTCTGCTTGAGCACGCTGAGGCGCAATCGGCGGCTTATGTACAACCCTTAGCCACATTAGAGACCTTGGCTGCTAATATATGCAATGGTATCATACAGGTGGCTGAACAGCAGCAAGCAACACAGATACTCATAGGTGCCTCCGATGATGTACATTCGCCCGTCATCGAAGGACTGCTCGAAGGATTGAGCCTGCCTATATGGATCTATCATCAGCAACAACCGCTCTCTACCATCAATTGTATGAGAGTGGCGGTGCCCAAACATGCGGAGAAAGAGATGACTTTCCCTCTCTGGTTTGACCAACTCCGACAGTTGGCTAAAGAGACGGGGGCAAGAGTCGTTTTCTACACCAACCAAGAGACTCGGCACTACCTGAAAGCTCTCTGTGCCCGACCCGACAAGAACCTCAGAGCTTCGTTTGTGGAGATGAACGACTGGGACGAGATGCTCATGCTTGACCATCAGATGCAGCCGGACGATATGTTGGTGTTTGTGGTGGCTCGCCGCTCAACCGTCAGTTACAACCCCCTCTTCGATGAGTTGCCACGACTCATTAAGAAGTTCTTCAACACGCACAACCACCTCACTATCTACCCCTCACAGACCGTGCCCTCACACGATGCAGGACTCTTCCTCACGCAGATACCGCAATCGTCGGAGTCGTTCAGCGTAATAAGCAGAGTCAAAGCTGCAGTATTAAGGGTGTGGCGCCGACGACAACGAATGTTAGATAACCCTCAATAAGCTACAACCCATCATGACCACTTCCGACTCCTTCCTGCACCAAGTGGCTTCCGCCTTTGCTCACTTATCTGTCGATGACTTGCAACGACATGTCTTTGTCCTGCCTAACCACCGCTCAACGATGGTCTTCCGGCAGTACTTGGGACGATGCGTGGGCAAACCGATGCTCTCGCCTACCATGCTCACTATTGATAATCTCTTCTCAGAGTTGGCTCTTCATCTGCCCTCGCCGCTGAGGAAAACGGATAATCAGAGTGCCTTGTTCTTGCTCTATCGACTATATAAGAAAGTGTCGAAGAACCCCTCTTCTTTCAGCGACTTTGTCTATTGGGGCAAGATCATGCTTGCCGATTTCAATGAGATAGATGTGTCGATGGTCAATGCCAAGGATGTGCTGGTCAATATCAAAGATCTTCATCAGATAGACCGAGAGATGTCGGAGATGGAGACCTCTTTTCAGGAGTTCTGGGAGGTGATAGTGGAGTTGTATGAAGGGTTGAGAAAACAGCTCATGAGCACGGGTCTGGCTTATACGGGCATGTTACAGAGAGAGGTGGTGGAGCACTTGAGGCAGATGCAGACCTGCGACCTGCTCCGTGCGCCTATAGTGATGATAGGGTTTAATGCCCTTTCGGCAACCGAAGAGCAACTCTTTGCTTATCTTAAGGATGAGTGTAATGCCGATTTTTATTGGGACTATGCCTCATCTCTTTTTGTCAACAACTCTTCCGCTTCACTCTTCCTCGACAAGAACATTTCCGCCTTCCCCTCTTCGCTGTTGGAGACGAAGAAAGCCACTAAGCCTTTCGATGGCGAGATAACGACGGTGGCAGTGCCGTCAGATATAGGTCAGACCCTGGTGGTGTCCACCCTGTTAGAAGAGCATTACCACGCTGAGGGCAGAGAGCAAGAGACATGGGCGGTGGTGCTTGCCGACGAGCTTATGCTCATGCCGCTGATGAGTGTTATCCCGGAGAAAGTGAAGACGATCAACATAACGATGGGTTATCCGCTCCAAAACTCTTCGGTGAGCGTGTTCCTCTCGGTGCTCTTTGAGACACTCGGGCATAGCATAGTGCGCTCAGGAGAGCGTTTGTTGTACCACCGACCACTCATTGAACTGCTCACTCACCCGTTCATGCTCCGACAGTATAAGTATGATTGCGTCACGTTGAAAAACAACCTGATTAAAAACAATATCATATACCTGCCAATCAACGAACTGGACTGTTTGAGTATGCTCACAGAGTTGTTTGCGCTCTTGCCGGCAGGACAGGGAGAGGTGGTCGTTTCTCCGGGTATGATAAAAGCACTGAGCCGCATAGTGCTCTCTTTGCCTGCTAACAACACCGACGTACAGACTCAGGTTCTCGCTTTCAACCGCCTTCTTGTTCGCATGGGAGACCTGTGGCAGGCTTTCCCCGAAGAGACAGCAGACATCCCCATTCAACTCTTTGCTCTTATGTTCTCGGAGATGGCTGAGAGTCTGACCGTTCCTTTCGAGGGCGAGCCGTTGGAGGGCTTGCAGGTGATGGGTGTACTGGAGACCAGAACACTCAGCTTTGATAATCTTATCGTACTTTCTTTCAACGACGATGTGTTCCCCAAGAAGTCACTCTCGCAGTCGTTGATACCTTATAATGTACGGCGCCATTTCCACATGCCCACACAGGAGAGAAAAGATGCCATCAGTTCGTATAACTTCTATAGACTTCTGTCGCATGCCAAGCATACATGGCTTGTCTATAACAACAGCACGGCCTCTCAGCATGCCGCCGAACCCAGTCGGTTCATCATGCAGCTGAAGTATCAGTTCGGTCTGCCTCTCCGCGCGCTCACCGCCAAGACCGTTCTATCACCCGCACGCCCCGTCCTGCCGCCAAAGAAAAAAGAGGGTGAGGTGGCTGAACGATTGAAAGACTATCTGTCAGGCTCACCTAACAGGCACAGCAGAGGTTTGTCGGCATCGGCTCTGAACACTTACCTCAAATGTCCGATGTGGTTCTGCCTGCAGTATGTCATGGGACTTCGTCCTGACGACCAAATAGAAGAGGAGCTTGCAGATAATATGTTCGGCACTATCCTTCATGCAGTCTTCGAAAGACTATACCAACCCTTCGAAAACCGCGAAGTGAGCCGAACGGCATTAGAAGAGCTGATAAAGACTCTTGACGACAAGTTGCCGGACATCATCGAGCAGATACCTGAATATAAGTTGTTGGATGTGTTGGCAAGACAAGCAGTGCGAACTTATACTGAGCGTATCCTCCGCTACGACATGGCTCACACACCTTTCACTTATATGGGAGCGGAGGCAGAGCTTATAAGAACGATAGATATTGCCGACGATGGCGACAACGATGACCATCTTCTTGTACGGGAGATACAACTCTATGGCAAGATAGACCGTATTGACAAGAATGACGGGCAACTCAGGGTGGTTGATTATAAGTCGGGCAAGCAGCGTACGGATGAGCCCAAGGGATGGGATAGCCTGTTCAGCAAATCGAGCTACACTCTTCAGACATTGTTCTACTGCTATCTGCTTCGTGAGAGAAAGCCGGCAGAAGATATCCTGCCTTGCTTGTATTTCATGCCAAACATAGGCGGAGACTTATCTTTCGACCCTTCGTTGAAGTTTGACAAACAGACACTCGTTTATGGCGGAGAGACGGAGACGATGTTCGAGAACTTGTTCAAGCAATGTCTTAGAGAGATAGCTGATACAGGTAAGATGTTTGAAGCGCGCCCGTCTTCGAGTAACGGATACTGCACTTATTGTCCGTTTGCAGATATATGTGGTTGACCTACCGACTCTGTCCACCATACCCACAGCATGAAGAGCATGAAGTAGAACAAGTACTTGAAGATATAAGTGTGGAGCAGCTCGAACAAGTCGGGGTGGTCTTTGATGACAAGAGCGACAATGACTATCCTTAATATATTAAACAGATAGATGCAGAGCCATCCGAGAGGTATGTACCACAGCTTGCGTTTCTGTATGCCCTTTGCCGTGAGCATGAGACAGAGCCAGATGAAGCTCTGCTTGATACCGGTGCAACCCCAGATGATTCTCAGTCCGCTTCCCGAGTCAAAACGAATGATGTACGGCTCGATGTATCTCACATCATCGGTGAAGAGTCGGCACAGATGATACGACACATCTGCCACATGTTGTGCGGCGGCAGCGAAAAGAGGTGTTATGTCTAAGCCCAACCAACTGACAGACACGCCCGACTCGTCTCCGCTCATCGTCCATTTCCAGAAATAATTGGCAACAAGCAGAGTGATGACGAAGATGATAATATCTTCGTAAGGTTTGAGGTATGTCTTTGCGCGTTCGAGCATCGGAGAGGTTGCTTGTAGTTTATATGACAGTCTTGACGAAGGGCGCGGCATCGATAGGGCAGAAGTCGTGGTCAAGGAACTTGAAGTAAGCGGCTTGTGCTATCATGGCAGCATTGTCGGTGGTGAAAGAGAAGGGTGGGATGAACACCTCCCAATGATAGCGTTTACCATGGTCGATGAAGGCCTGCCTAAGGGCAGAGTTGGCGCTCACGCCGCCGGCTACAGCCACTTGACGTATGTTCAAGTCTTTGGCTGCCATGCGTAACTTCTGCATGAGGATATCAACAACCGTCTTCTGAAGAGAAGCACAGAGGTCGTTCTTGTTGTTCTCAATAAAATCAGGGTCTTCTTTGAGCCTGTCTCTGAGAAAATAAAGAAAGCTGGTCTTCAGTCCGGAGAAAGAGTAGTCGTAGCCTTTGATGTGAGGCTTATTGAAACTGAAGGCATCGGCATTGCCCTCTTTGGCTAAACGATCGATCCAAGGTCCTCCGGGATAAGGCAGACCCATTATCTTAGCACATTTGTCGAAAGCCTCACCGGCAGCATCATCGATAGTCTGACCAATGATTTGCATGTCGTTGTAGGCTTTGACGAGCACAATCTGCGAGTTGCCTCCGCTGACCAACAGACAGAGGAAAGGAAAAGCGGGGTGACGCTCCCCTCCATCGGGAGTCTGAACAAAATGTGCAAGGACATGACCTTGAAGATGATTAACCTCGATGAGCGGTATGCTGAGAGTCAAAGCCAAGCCCTTGGCAAAACTTGTACCGACAAGCAGTGAGCCTAATAACCCGGGACCGCGGGTGAAGGCTACAGCCGACAACTCGTCTTTGCTCACACCTGCACGACGCAAAGCTGCATCAACCACAGGGACAATGTTTTGCTGATGAGCACGACTCGCCAACTCAGGCACCACACCACCATACTCTTCGTGCACCTTCTGAGAGGCAGTCACATTGCTCAATAACAGCCCGTCACGGATGACGGCGGCACTCGTGTCATCACAACTCGACTCAATAGCTAATATACTTATCATACGCTTTTTTCGATTTTGATATGGTCTTTTCTTGATTTTGAGTGCAAAGGTACGGAAAAATATTGAGTATTTGTTATGTCAATTCGAAAAAATGCAGTATCTTTGCGCGTTATTAGAGTATTTATACAATCTGTACAACGATTGAGTGATATCTTACAACATGTTTTTATATTTTTTTGTCCTATATATAGCATCATTATTCAACAAGAAAGCGCGTTTGTTAGTTCGTGGACAATCTCGCACGCTTTCTCTGCTTGCAGATAAAGTTAAGTCGGGTGATAGGTGGATATGGTTTCATGCTGCCTCCGTTGGTGAGTTTGAGCAGGGTCGCCCCATTATTGAGAGACTGCGCAAGGAGCAGCCTGACAAGAAGATACTGCTCACTTTCTTCTCTCCGTCCGGTTATGAGCTGAGGAAAGACTATGATGGTGTCGATTTGGTGGCATATCTCCCTTTTGCTACCCGTCGCAACGCCTCTCGTTTCCTCTCTGTGCTCAAGCCTGAGAAAGCGGTGTTTATCAAGTATGAGTTCTGGCCGGCTTACCTCAATGCTCTCAAGAAAGCCGGTACGCCCACTTATCTGATTTCTGCTATCTTCAACCCCAAGCAGGCTTTCTTCAAGTGGTGGGGTGGAGCGTATAGGCAGCTGCTCACCGCTTTTACACTGCTCTTTGTTCAAGACGAAGCCTCGCGCCAACTGCTCGAGAAATATAATATCACCAATGTCGAAGTGGCAGGTGATACGCGGTTCGACAGAGTGGTGAATGTGGCAGAGCATGCCCGTGAGGATGCTATCTTAGAAGCTTTTGTCTCCGGAAGTCAATCAGTGATAGTGGCAGGCAGCACTTGGCCTCAAGACGAGAAGCTGTTAGCCCGCTTCCTCACCGAGCACCAAGAGGTGAAGATGGTGGTGGTGCCGCATGAGATCCACCTGTCGCACCTGCAACAGATCTTCCAGATGTTCAAGGGTAGGTATGTCCTTTATAGTCAGGCCACGCGTCAGAGCGTAGAGATGACTCGTTGCTTGGTGGTAGATACCATAGGCATGCTCTCTGAGATCTATCGTTATGCCACAGTGGCATACATCGGAGGCGGTTTCGGCGTGGGCATTCATAACACCTTAGAGGCAGCCACCTACGCCAAACCTATACTCTTTGGTCCTAACTACCAGCGCTTCCGTGAGGCTCGAGGACTCATCGAACATGGGGCAGCCGTCAGCATCAACAGCTACAAGACCTTAGAGGCAAGTATGCTCTCGTTGTTAAGCGCTCCTCAAGAGGCAGGAAAGGCGGCAAGAGAGTATGTGGAGTCGGAGTTAGGAGCTACCGACAAGATATACTCTAAGATGTTAGGTGACTGACCTTTAGATAACAGACAAGTGGATAATCAAACAGAATATTCTTAATCAATCAATTATATGACCAAACCAAGCATACCTAAGGGCACGCGTGACTTCTCTCCTGAGGAGATGGCGCGTCGTAACTATATCTTCGACACTATCCGTTCGGTGTTCCGTCTGTATGGTTTTCAGCAGATAGAGACACCCGCCATGGAGAACCTCTCTACCCTGATGGGCAAGTATGGAGAAGAGGGCGATAAGTTGCTTTTTAAGATCCTCAACTCAGGCGATTGGCTCTCGCCCTTGAACGCTCTTGACACTACTCAGATGAGTGCTGCCGCCGCTGCAACCAAGGTGTCGGAGAAAGGGTTGAGGTACGATTTGACCGTACCTTTTGCACGCTTCGTGGTGCAGAACAGAGACAAGATACAATTTCCTTTCCGTCGTTATCAGATACAGCCGGTGTGGCGCGCTGACAGACCGCAGAAAGGGCGATACAGAGAGTTCTATCAGTGCGATGTGGATGTGGTGGGAACCGACTCGCTCAACTGTGAGTTAGAGTTGATAGAGATAGTAGAAGAAGTCTATCGCAGGTTAGGTATCAGAGTGTGTCTGAAGATCAATAACCGTAAGATCCTCGCAGGTATAGCTGAGGTCTTAGGTTGCCCTGATAAACTGGTGGACATCACCGTGGCTATCGATAAGCTGGATAAGATAGGTGCCGACAAGGTCAACGAAGAGCTCCGAGCCAAGGGTCTGACAGAGGATGCCGTTGATGCCCTGCAGCCTATACTCAAGATGGAAGGCTCTAACTTGGAGAAGTTGAACACTATAGCCCGCGTCCTTGAGCCTTCTGAGATAGGCAGCAAGGGTGTTGAAGAGATGCGCGAGCTGCTAAGCTTAGTAGAGCAGGCGGGTGTGGAGATGAACATCGACCTCGACCTTACACTTGCTCGCGGCCTTAATTATTATACAGGTGCTATCTTCGAGGTCAAGGCTCTTGATGTGGAGATGGGCTCTATCACTGGAGGCGGGCGCTACGATAACCTCACAGGCATCTTCGGTATGCCGGGAGTATCGGGCGTGGGTATCTCTTTCGGTGCTGACCGTATCTACGATGTGCTCACCGAGCTGGACCTCTACCCCAAGACCTCGGTCGATCAGACAAGAGTGCTCTTCGTCAGCTTCGGTACAGAAGAGCAGAGATATGCACAACAGTGGGCAAGACAGCTCAGAAAAGAACAAATAAACACCGAGGTCTATCCCGAAGTGGCAAAGATGAAGAAACAGATGGGTTATGCCGACCTCAAGCATATTCCTTTTGTCGCTATCGTGGGAACAGAAGAGATGAACAAGCAGATGGTGATGCTCAAAGATATGCTCACAGGCGAGCAACAGATGGTGGCGTTAGATGAGCTTATCGAGAAAGTGAAGCGATAAGATATTGAAACAATAACATACAATCTTATTATGACAACAGTTGAACAGTTTGATATTGTAACAGCACAATGTCGTGACATATATGTTTATAAGATGAAAGACTATGGTCCGTCGTGGCGTATCATGCGTCCTCAGACCGTCAACGACCAACTCTTCATCAAGGCTAAGCGCATAAGGACGATTGAACAGACCGGTGTCAACCTCGTAGGTGAGAGTATAGAAGGTGAGTTGATGGCTATCGTCAACTATAGTATCATTGGTCTTATACAACTCTCAGAGGGTTATGCCGACACGGTGGATATGACCAAGGAGCGCGCCTTGGAGTTGTACGATAAGTTCCTTGCTCAGGCTCGCAGTCTCATGCTCAACAAGAACAACGACTACGGGGAGGCTTGGCGTGATATGTTTGCCGAGAGCCTGACCGACATCATCCTCACTAAGATCAATCGAAATAAATCGATTGCCGCCAACGACAACCAAACACTCATCTCCGAAGGAGCCGACGGCAACTATTTCGATATGCTCAACTATGCAGTCTTTGCTTTGATAAAAAGAGGCATGGCAGACAAGAGCGTATAGTTAACCACTGGGTCTGAGCAAAAAAAGCAGTTTAATAATAGCAGTTTAAAGAAAAAACAGAAGTATATGAAACAGTCTTACAAACATCTGATTGGCAGCATGGCAAGGACCTTGCTTGGCTTGACCTTTATCTTCTCGGGTTTCGTGAAAGCTATCGATCCGCTTGGCACGACCTACAAGATTGAAGACTATTTTAAGGCCTTTGGAGGCTTTTTCAATTCTCTTATCCCTACCGCTGAGTTTCTCGCGTTCTGTTTGATTGCTTTCGAGTTTGTTCTCGGTGTTTGCTTACTATGCAATGTGGCAACCAAATGGACCTCATGGCTCGCGTTGCTCATGATGGTGGTGATGACTCCTATCACTCTGTATCTGGCTATCGCTAATCCTATCTCCGACTGCGGCTGCTTCGGAGATGCTGTGGTGCTCTCTAACTGGGCCACTTTCTGGAAGAATGTGGTGCTGACGGCTTTAGTGATAGTGCTGCTCGTGTTCAAGGACAGCATACCTTCCACCTTCCTTCCTTGGATGGAGTGGGTTATAGCAGGCTTGGCTCTGCTGTTCGTGATAGCGTGGATGGTCATCACTCTCAGACACCTGCCTCTGATTGATTTCAGACCATATAAGATAGGTAACAACATTGAAGAGCTGATGCAGTATCCCGACGATGCCGAGCCCGACCAATACCTGACCACTTTTATCTACGAGAAAGACGGTAAGCAGAAGGAGTTCGACTTGACCAACTATCCGAAGGGCGACAGCACCTGGACTTTCGTTGACCAACACACCGTGCTCGTGAAGAAAGGCTACGAACCTCCTATCCACGATTTTGAGATCATGACCGAAGATTTCACCGACCTCACCGACGATGTGCTCCAGCAGCCTCAGGCTGTGATGGTGGTTATGTACGACCTGAAGAAGACCACTACCACTCTCATGCCACGACTGCAACATTTCGTTGAACAATGTGCTGAAGCGAGTGTGCCTGTCTATATGCTCACCGGTAGCACTTTTGATGATATAGAACAGTTCGTCAATACCTATTTTGCTTCAAGCAATCTGGATTTCTACCAGAACTTCTACACCTGCGATCCTGTTACGCTCAAGACTATTGTGCGTGCTAACCCTGGTGTGGTGGTGCTCAGTCATGGTGTGATAACCGACAAGTTCAACCTCAGGAACAGGGCCACCGTGCCGGCACCGTTGGAGGTGGATCTTGATGAGAAGAGTTCGTCGGACGAGTATTATATCTCTGATGAATATACCGACGACAATGTCTATACCGAGGAGCAGGATTTCTCGGCTGAGGTAGAGTGAGTAGTGTGTCAGCTGACTATGCCGCCGATGAGCATCAGATACGGCGGTAAGGTATTGTCTCTGCCCCAGAGCAGTGGTTTATGGAGCAGTTGCAGGGCAGTCTTACTCAGGTCGAACCCGTAAGCTTCGAGTGATGGGCGCACCTTGTCCGGATGACGGCAAGGTGCGCCTTCTGTACGCGCACAAGGCTGCTCGCCGCAGAGCTTACAGCCACCTGCAAACCCGAAAGCCATACCTGCGGTCAGAGCCTCTCTTGTAAGCAACTCCTGACTGAGTTCGCTGATGACAGGTGCCATCAACTCTTCTGCTGCACTCAGAGGCAAGCCTTGCTCTTGAGGGATAATCTGTATGCCAACAAGGTCGATGACGGAGTAACCGCTGAGCGTTTGTATGATATCGATGTCGAAAGGCGGGCAGCCGTAGCGCTTGCCGTAGTTGCGACATTGAGCACACAGAGCGAGGAAATAGTCGGCTCGACGATAGTTAGCTATATATTCAGATAGCGGCACCCGTGCGGTGAAGCGACGGGTGCTGACAAGAGTATGTTTGGTTGACATGTTATTGCTTTTTCTTCTTATAGGTGAGCCATCCTACCACACCCCAACCGATACAGATAAGCAGAGCTATACACAGACAGATGACGGACAAGATGTTGCCTTTGCGCACGCTGTCAGGCGCGAAATAGAACTCGATGTCATGCTCTCCTGCTTCTAAGTCGAGTGCTCTGAGGGTGTAGTTGACACGATAGTGCTCCACCGGCTGACCATCAACCAATGCTTTCCATCCATAAGGATAATAGATCTCTGAGAAGACCACCGTTTTCTTCTCTTTGGTAGAGGCATGGTAAGATAGTCGGTCGGGCTTATACGAAAGCAGAGTGATGGTGGGCGGCTCTTGCTGTTGCTGTCCGGAGACGAGTGGAGTAGAGTTAGGCAGTTGCGAGCGGTCAACGACAGCCTGATGATGGAGGTTGATGCTATGCAGAGCCTCTATCTCTTCATTGGGTGTGTCAACGACCAATAGCGAGTCCACGAACCACGCATTGCCCATGGCATACGGGTTGAGCAACGGCACGACACGCTTGTCTTGCAATGGTAGGATAGCATACTTCATGTTAAGCATGTTGAGCACGGGGAAGAGGTGGTCGGCATCGCAAGGTGTCCGGAACCCGTTAGTGAGGTTGATAGCCTGATACAGAGATGATATCTCCGGCACGAGGTGCACATCGATAAGGTCTTGGTAGCGGCGCAGCTTGGCTGCCGAGTAGCCGCCTATGGACTTAAGGTAATAAGAGGTGCGAGCATCGTTGAATGTGTTGGTAGAGAGGTTAAGAACACGATAGGTGCTCTCATCTTCAAGGATCTGCTTCTCGTAAGGCTGCATCTTAAAGACCTTGTCTCTCTCGTTGCGATTGACGAAGTTATGCTCGTTGCAATATCTGCGGTCCACCGCCCACATGTCCGCCACGATAAGGACGGTGAGAGCAACGGCAAGACCGATAGTGAGTCTGCTCTGCTCGTTCTGTCTTTTCTCCCGAAGATTGGCATAGACATAAACGGCAGCACCTCCTAAGAGGATGAAGACTAACGAACGCCATGCATCGCTGCGGAGCATCTCTTCTCGTTGGGCAAGCACAGCATCGTAAACGAAGTCAGGCAGTCGTTGCGGGTCGTTCCATTGAGCATCGTAAGACGAGGTAAGGTCGAAAGCAGAAGGGAAGAGGGCAGCGAACAGACAGACAATACCCGTCAGACCTACCGACACCATCAGTCCGGTGCGAAGACGGCGCTGCTCTATCTTGCCCTCGGTCAACTCTTTGAGGGAGAGAAAAGCTAATAGAGGTATGGTTATCTCTGCCACCACAAGGATGCTCTCCACCGCTCTGAACTTATTGTACATCGGGAAATAATGGAAGAAGAGCTCGGTCAGTCCCATGAAGTTGCGCCCCCACGACAAGGTGATAGAGAAGAGTGTGGCGATAAGCAGAGCCCATTTATATGGTCCGGGTACTACTATGAGGCCGAAGATGAAGAGCATGCAGATGATAGCACCCACATAGACAGGACCTGAGGTAAAAGCTTTCTCTCCGCGGTAAGTGGGAGCTGAAGCAACAAACTGCTTTGCTGACGCAGCGGGCACACCATGACGGACCAACTCTTTGTACATCACCGACTCTTTGTCTAACGAATAGCCGCTGGCTCCTCCCATGAAGTTGGGTATGAGAAGGGTCATCGTCTCGTCAACTCCATAACTCCAAGCAGTGGCATAATCAAGGTCTAATCCTTTGGTCTTGTTCTCGCTGTCGGAGGCTTTGCTAAGGTCGCTATGCCCACCGCGCATCGTCTGAGAAGCATACTCGGTGTTGGTGAAGATGTCGGCAGAACCGATACCCATACCTATAAGAAAAGAAACGGCAAAAACAGCGGTACCGATACCTAAGTCTTTGTAGCGTTTCTCTTTGATATGAATGTATAACTCGGCGCAGTAGAGTACACCTATGAGCAGACATATATAATACGACATCTGTGGATGGGTGAAGAAACCCACATGGATGATAACCATTGTCAATATCGAAGAGATGGCATAACGCTTCTGAAAACATAGTACGAAGGCGGCGAGGATGAGTGTCATCCATGTGATTGACACGCACTTACTATTGTGGTGAGCAGCAACGATGATGAGGAAATACGAGGATAATGCAATAGCGAAAGCACCTGCCATACACAACCATTTGTTGATCTTGAACGCGCGCAAGAGCAGGTAGAAGCAAACGAGGTAGAAGAGCAAGATGAAGATAGTGTTCTCGTTGCCCAACTTCATAAAGCGGCGCAAGGGGAGCAGGATGTCCTGTGCAAGATAGCGGCCGCCTCCAATCTGATAATTAGGCATGCCGGAGAACATCGAACCTGTCCAGAAAGAGTTGCCGCCCGTCTTCAGATATTCTGCGCCCTCATGAACGGCTGAGAGACCGCTGATGTCGTCACCGGCGTAGATAATCTTACCCTCTAATGCGGGATAGAAATAAATCATTGACGCCACAACGAAAACGATGAAGATGATGATGTCAGGGATGAGTGATTTGAATGATTGTCGCATAACTCTTTGTTTTTAAAATTCTCGCAAAGGTAATACATTTTTCTTATTTGCACAAATCAATAAAAATTCATATCTTTGCAGCCACTCAGCAAACACCGATTGACATTAGGTTTACTATGATTGAGAAGACATCAAAAGATATTGAACGGACCTACTATTCTATTCGTGAAGTGAGCCGTATGCTGGACTTGCCCATGTCCACACTGCGCTATTGGGAGCAGGTGTTCGACTGTCTGCGACCGCATACTAACGAGGCGAAGACTCGGTTTTACACGAAAGAGGATGTGGAACTTATCAAGAAGATAAAATACCTCAGGCAAGAGCAGCACATGACGCTCCCTGCCGTCGAAGCTCATCTCAAAGTTAGCTCTGAAGCCGATTATAGATACCTCATCGCGCAAGACCTAAAGAAGATACGCGACGAACTGGCAGAACTGAGAGCAATGATGTAAATTAAACTTTTAACTTTCAACTTTCAACTTTCAATTTTCACCTTTCAACTTAAAAGTGTTCCATGGTTCTGAATTATATCTGGATAGGACTTATTCTTATTGCCTTTGTTGTAGGCATTGTTCAGTTTGCCTTTTATGGTCAGACTGAGATTTTCTCTGAGATTATCAACTCTACTTTCTCTTCTGCCGAGACAGGTTTTAAGATCAGTATCGGATTGACAGGCGCTTTGTCTCTATGGTTGGGTATAATGAAGATAGGTGAGCGTGGCGGAGTGGTACAGGCGTTCTCAAAAGCTGTGGCACCTTTCTTCTCCCGTATCTTCCCTGAGGTGCCCAAAGGTCATCCTGCTTACGGCAGTATGTTCATGAATATCAGTGCCAACATGTTAGGCTTAGACAACGCAGCCACTCCTATGGGACTCAAAGCTATGCAGGAGTTGCAAGACTTGAACCCGAAGAAAGACCGGGCGTCGAACGCGATGATAATGTTCTTGGTGCTTAACACTTCGGGTCTGACTCTCATTCCGGTGAGCATCATGGCTTATCGTGCCCAGATGGGAGCTGCCAATCCTGCCGACGTGTTCCTGCCTATATTGTTAGCTACTTATTTCTCTACGATAGTGGGTCTGCTCTCGGTATGTATTGCCCAGAAGATAAAGATCTTCGATAAGGTTATCTTAGGAACGATAGTGGGTCTGACAGCGGTGATCGGCGTGCTGCTTTATTTCGCGAGCCAAGTGTCGCAGGCTACGCTGACCAAATGGTCGGCTATCATCAGCAGTTTCTTGCTCTTGCTTATAATCGTGGTGTTCATTACGATGGCTATAGTAAAGAAGATCAATGTGTATGACGCTTTTATCGATGGTGCTAAGGATGGTTTTACCACAGCAATCCGCATCATCCCTTATCTGATTGCTATCTTGGTGGCAGTGGGCATGTTCCGTGCTTCTGGTGCTATGGACTTGTTGATACGAGGCTTAGAATGGGTGATAGCAGGTATGGGTCTGAACACCGATTTCGTTCCTGCCCTGCCCACAGCGTTCATGAAGCCTCTGAGCGGTAGCGGAGCGCGAGGACTGATGGTCGAGGCAATGACGAACTATGGAGTTGACTCGTTTGTGGGCAAACTGGCATGCATGATACAAGGTTCGACCGACACCACTTTCTATGTCCTTGCTGTCTATTTCGGATATGTGGGTATCAAAGATTCAAGATATGCCGTTCTGTGCGGACTGCTGGCCGACATTGCCGGCATTATAGCGGCTATTTGTATCGCTTATTTGTTCTTCCATTAGTATAAGTATAAATCTCATAAAAGAATAAGTGTCAATCTCTTAAACCATTGAATAATGATAGATTTTCAGTCATACGATGTTCCGATGCCCGATTTGGACTATGCCCGTATCAAGCGTTGGATCAAGCAAGTGGCGGCAGGCTATGGACTGCGCTGCGGAGATATCAATTATATCTTCTGTTCTGATGAGCATATACTTGCCGTCAATCGCCGGTTCCTCTCTCACGATTATTATACCGATGTCATTACTTTCGACTACTCGTTGGCTCAGACTATCGCGGGCGATATCTTCATCTCTGTTGACACGGTCAGGAGTAATGCCGAGCAGGTGGGGGTAGAGTCGGCAGAGGAGATGCTGCGTATCATCATCCATGGAGTGCTTCATCTGACAGGTCAGGCTGACAAAACCCCGGAAACACGTGCCATAATGACCGAGAAAGAAGAGCTTGCTCTCAGAAAATGGCGAGAGATGTCAGTCTGAGACTCAGAATGATGATGTTGGCACGAAAGTTGAAGTCAATAGTTGTGAAAACAGTTTATTAACTTTAAAATATTACGATTATGAAAAGGTTGATTTCTATTCTTGGCAGTCTGATAGCCGGTGCT
>CAMHOK010000008.1 GCA_946186735.1 uncultured Bacteroidales bacterium | reverse complement strand
TACGAGTACGACAGTTTAGCAAACTGTTGGTTTCAGCCACTCACCCATCTCTCCTCTTACTCGCGAAAGACATCAGACTCCCGCTCGTCAGAAATAAGCTAAGTTGTTTGTCAAACTGAACTTGTCTCAATCGTTTTCAATAAAAAAGTCCCTCTGTGGAGGGACTCTTGTGGGCGTTTACGGATTCGAACCGCAGACCCTCTGCTTGTAAGGCAGATGCTCTAAACCAGCTGAGCTAAACGCCCTCATTTCTCATTTGCGGGTGCAAAGGTAATGCATTTCTCTGAAACACGCAAATATTTTTGCAACTTTTTTTATTTTTTTTGAAAGCTGAGAAATTATTATTACCTTTGCACTCTCAAAATCAAACAATTCACTCACTCTGCTAATTCGAAAAAAAATGAAGTTAACCGACTCCTCTTTCGTCATCTCTTGTCCGGATGTGGCACAATGTCCTCCCTCCAAGCAAGCAGAATATGCCTTCATAGGCAGGAGCAATGTGGGCAAATCGAGTCTTATCAACATGCTCTGCTCACATCACGGACTTGCCAAGACCTCACAGAAGCCCGGCAAGACCCTGCTCATCAACTATTTCATCATCAACAAAGAGTGGCACTTGGTTGACTTGCCGGGTTATGGTTTTGCCAAAGCCGGACAGACACAGCGCGACAAGCTCCGCAAGATGATCGAGCGTTATTGTCTGCTCCGAGCACAACTCACCTCACTGTTTGTGCTCATCGATGCGCGTCTCGAACCGCAGACCATCGATCTGGAGTTCATGCGATGGCTCGGGGAGAATGATATTCCTTTTGCCATTATCTTCACCAAAGCCGACAAGCTCAGCAAGAGTCAACTCAAAGAGAATATCGACCGCTACCAACAGCGTCTCTTAGAAGACTGGGAAGAGTTGCCGCCATCGTTCATCACCTCCTCTCAGACCGGCATGGGACGCGAAGAGGTGCTTGACTATATCGACCAAATCAACCTCTCGCTCCATGAACATAGCATTCATTAGCCATCTTAACAACGACGCTCACCGTGAGTATGCCGAGCTCATAGCTAAGCTGCTGCAGAAGAACCTCGTGTGCCTACCAGCCGACACCACCGCTGATGAGCAATATGCAGAGCAGAAC
The DNA here is from genome assembly GCA_946186735.1 of uncultured Bacteroidales bacterium. GTDB lineage: Bacteria > Bacteroidota > Bacteroidia > Bacteroidales > Paludibacteraceae > Colicola. The sequence continues at coordinate 31,741 of CAMHOK010000008.1, read as the reverse complement.
GACATCGACATGCTCATCTTCTCGTGCCAAAACAACAAACATAAGATAAGAAGAGTGCTCCTCGACTGCCGAGACCTGCGCATACCCTATCTCATACTCACCTCGTCGATGACCGACCTACGAACGCCTCAGCATATACTCCTGCCCGTGAGCATGCTCGAAGAGGAGGTCTATAAGGCACAGATAGCCGCACACTTAGCCCGCTATGCCAACGCCGAGGTGCTCATCCTCACCGCCAACGACTATGGTTCACGAGCCATGCGCAACTCTCAGAAGATAGCCACACACCTGAGCTCAATGAACATTGAGCCCACAATCCTCACCGCTCTGCGCGACAGCTTCCACCTCTACAAAGAGACCGCCGACCGCCAACGCGAGCTCCACTCAGACCTTATCGTATGGACAGCCTCAAGAGAATACGGACTCGATGACATACTCTTCGGACCACAAGAACAGAGCCTTATCATGCGCTCTCTCAAGCCCGTCTTGCTCGTCAATCCACGCGAAGACCTCTTCTCCCTATGCGACTAAACGAGGTGAAAGGGGAAAAGTGAAAAGTGAAAGGTGGAGAGTTGAATCCGGAATGTGTAGAGACGCATGTAAATGCGTCTCCTAAGAGAAAACCAACTATCGTTATCAAGGCGTTCCTACCGTATCCCTACCATATCCTCACCCCCTCCCTCCAAGGGAAGGAGGGGGAAACCATGCGGCTCAGTCGTCTCACAAGAGTTATTCCTGAGATTTCTGAGATTAGTGAGATTCGTGAAATTCGTACAGGAAAAATATTGTTCGGATAGTATCCGAACGCAACGAACGTTGCATATTGGTTTCCGTGAACCTCCGTGTAAGTCCGTGTTCGTTCAAAAAATTTTCCGTGTAGAAAAAGCCTTCCGTGAGTTCCATAAGTTCCGTACATAACATTCGTGAGATTCGTGAGATTCGTACAGGAAAAATATTGTTCGGATAGTATCCGAACGCAATGAACGAAGCCGCTAACCTTCCGTGAAACCTCCGTGTCAATCCGTGTTCGTAAAAAAACATTCGTCAGATTCGTGTGATTCGTACAGAAAAAGAGTTTCCGTGTACCTCCGTGAACATCCGTGTTCGTAAAAAAAGTATCCGTGTAGAAAAAGTGTTCCGTACATAGAAGCCATCCGTGTACAAAAGAACAGGAGCATGACATCATGCTCCTGTTTTGGTAATCTACTGACAACAAGCCTTATTTGCTGATAGCTGAGTTAGGGCAGACATCAGCACATGTGCCACACTCGGTGCACAGATCGGGGTCAATAGAATACTTCTCGCCTTCGGAGATAGCTCCCATCGGGCACTCGTCAATGCAAGTACCACAAGCGATACAATCGTCTGAAATTACGTAAGCCATAGTAGTTTTGTTTTGATTGATATTGTGTTATAAGTTGTACTTCTTTCCGTGCCTCACTGTTCTAACCCCCTCTTCCTCTTTCTCTAACCCCCTCTTTCTCTAACCCCCTCTTTCTCTTTCGGACTGCAAATTTACGCTAAGTTTTTTGAATACGCAAAGAAAAACGTTTTTTTTTGCTTTGACCGTACCCTTTAGCGGTTGCACCACTGTGGTCTCACCCTCTCACTTTCCCCGGGTTGCGTTTGACGAAGTCGGCCCACCCTTTATACGAGCTGCCGGAAGAGATAGGCGACGATAGTTGCAAAAAATGGCAATAGGCGATAGCCATAGCGTCGGTGGCGTCCAGCTTCTTGGGCATCTGCTCGTCTGTGAGACGGAAGATACGCTGGAGCATACCCGCCACCTGTTCCTTAGAGGCATGACCATTACCCGTGATCGACATCTTGATCTTCATCGGTGAGTACTCGGCTATAGGCAGGTCTTTGGACAATGCCGCTGCTATAGCCACACCCTGGCCATGAGCTAAACGAAGCATGGTCTGCACGTTCTTATCAACGAACTGCGTCTCTATACTCAAGATAGTGGGCTCATAATGCTCGATAAGGTCAACCACATAGAAGAAGATCTTCTGAAGCTTCTCGTAGTGCTGCTCTAACTTATGCATATCAAGCACGCCATAATCGACGAGCGAGACACAACTCCCCTCCGTATGCAGCACCGCAAAACCCATGTAGTTGGTTCCCGGGTCGATACCTAAGATAGTATGTTCTTTTCTCAGATCCAAGACTGACAACGATTAGTCAGGCGTTTAACTCCTGAACGACAAGTAGATGACCACTACCACCCATACCAGAGCGAACACCACCCAGTTGGTTGAGCCGATGAACATGAACCATGCAGCCACCCCGAGGAAGAGCGAGGCTATGAAGAAGAGGCGCTGACGCCGCGACTGAGCCAACTCGCTCGTACGGTTGACGATAGCCTGAGCGAAAGACACCACTATGCACACCACCGCACCCGACGCGAACAACCACTTGCCTGCCTCAGGCACGAAAAAGAAAAGCAGAGCACCCGCCAACAACAGCACTCCATAGAGGTAAGTGAGTATCTTAAAAGTCTTTTCCATAATAGCTTTCTTTGTCTTCAACATTCCACCAACTCAGTCCTCTTCCTTCACTATATACACATCCTCATCATCGGCATGCATCATATACTGCTCGCGCGCATAACGCTCCACCTGTCCGGAGCCCGACTTCAACTCCTCTATCTGCGAACGCGTATCCTTGAGCTTGCCATCATACACGCGTATCTCTTCTTCCAACTCCGTGATCTGACGCGAACGCTTCTTGCGCTCTACCAGACTATGCTCACCACAGAAAGCAAGCACAACAGCAAAAACAAGACAAGTCAACACATACTTATTGAGCACATATTGCCGTATCTTCAACCATAGTTTCATCCAATCAATATCCATAGCTCAGGGGGTATAGAAGGTTTGTTTATCGACATGCAAAGATAAGAATAATCTGCGAAACAACCAAAGCCGCTCCAAGCAAATCTAACGAAAGAGAAAAAAAACATATTTGCATGTTTGAAAAAAAAGAAGTACCTTTGCCGATAATATGATTAAGATGAGTAATATGGCTAAGAAGACGAGACCTTTGGTGCTTGCACTCTGTCTGATGCTGTGTGTTTTTTCGAGCGCTCAGACCGTTATCACTATCGACGATCCTGCCACATGGACCACTGCCGAGCTGAGCAAGTATGTAGGTCAGACCGTCGTTTTCAGCACACCTATGGTGGTGTGCAACAACTATTACTACACCTCCTCGCGCCTCACCATCTCGCCTCAGCGCATCTTTGCCCCTACCAATCAAGCTCTTCCTTTAAGCGACGAGTATGACTATCTCAGAGACCACAACTCTCGCTCAGAGCTTACCCTCAATGGTGTCAACGGCTACCACCGCATGGGTGAGACGATTGTCAATCTCAAGGCACGAGTGGAGTCCTCAGCGCAACTTAAGGCCGTGGATGAGCCTCTGTTCGTGGGTAACACACGCAACGACATGCTCGCCGGCATACCCTCGGTGGACCAAAAGGCTAAGCACAACCTGCTCGTCTGCGCCTTCAACCTCGAGTATTACTTAGTGGAGAACCTCGGCACCGGCTACGGACCCGACAACAGCACCGAGTCAGACAAGCAGCACACTAAGATAATGCAGGCCTTAAGCCTCATCGCTGCCGACATCTTCGGCTTTGTGGAGATAGAGCAAGGTCAGCAAGCCCTCAGAAAACTTGCCAACGCACTCACGCAAGCCACCGGACGCACCTACTCTTTCATCAACGACAACGGCTCGTCATCAGGCAGCTATACCAAGTCGGGCTATGTCTATTGCCAAGAGACGGTAGAGCCCGTCAACAACCTGCGCAAGAACGATACACAGGTCTCACACCGGAAGATGATGCAGGCCTTCAGACATAAACAGAGCGGCGAGAGCTTCATCTTCTCGCTCAACCATTTCAAAGCTAAGTCAGGCACCGCCTCCGGACTCAATGCTGACCAAGGAGACGGACAGGGCACTTTCAACTATACCCGTACGCTGGAGGCACAGTCGGTGCTCGCACAATACAACCTCAACAAGACCTATTACGAAGATGACGACCTGCTCATCATGGGCGACCTGAACGCCTACGCCAAAGAAGATCCTATCCGCACGCTCACCGATGGCGGTATGACCGACCTGCACCGTTTCTTCCACGCCGACTCGTCTTACTCGTATGTCTATCACGACCAAGCCGGCTATCTCGACCATGCTCTTGCCAACGCCACTCTGCTGCCACAGATAACAGGCATGGCTGCATGGCATATCAACTCCGACGAACATGACCGCTTCACCTACGACAAGTCAACAGACCTGAGCATGTTCCGCTGCTCCGACCACGACCCCGTGCTCGTCGGACTCCGACTCAGCGCCAAGACCGAACTGACACCACCGCATACCAACAACTTCGAAGTGCTCATCAACGGTAGCAACCCGCTCATCATCAATGCCGAAGGCGGACACTTCGTCATCTACACCATCGACGGACACCTCCTCCTGCAAGGACAGATAACCAACAACGCTTACACACCCGACATCGACCTCACACAAGGACTATATATCTTCGCCGTCTATGCCGACGGTAAAGCACAGAAACATAAACTTATCATCCCATAATATGCAACTCGACCTCTTCAACGATATCGACCAAGACGAGCAGACTCAGACCGAGCAGACTCAGACAGACGAGAAAGCTCAGATAGAAGCTCTCCGAGCTGAGCTCACCGAAGCCAACCGACTTTATTATGTGCTCTCAGCCCACACCCTCACCGACCAACAGTTCGATGAGAAGATGCGGCAGCTGCAAGAACTCGAAGCACGTCATCCCGAGCTCTACTCGCCCACCTCACCTACCCAACAGGTAGGCTCCGACTTGAAGAAACAAGACTCTTTCGTCCAGATAGAGCACCGCTACCCTATGCTCTCGCTCGCCAACACCTACTCCGAACAAGAGATAAGAGACTGGTACAACCGCATACTCAAAGAGATAGGCAGAGACCAACAACCCGAGATAGTGTGCGAGCTCAAGTATGACGGACTGAGTATCTCGCTGTGGTATGAACAGGGTGTCCTCGTTCATGCCCTCACCCGCGGCGACGGCACCAGAGGTGACGATGTTATCAACAACATCAAGACCATACGCTCTATCCCGCTCACTATCAGTCGGCAGCGTTTCCCGCTCCTGCCCGACCGCTTCGAGATACGAGGAGAGGTGCTCATGCCTTGGGAGAGTTTTGAGCGACTCAACAAAGAGCGGGCAGAGCAAGAAGAGAACCTGTTTGCTAACCCGAGGAACGCGGCGAGCGGCACACTCAAGCTGCTCGACCCGAAGATAGTGGCATCAAGAGGATTAGAGGCTTATCTCTACTACTACCTGAGCGACAACCCACCCGCTGCCACACACTCAGGCTGCCTGAGTTTTGCACGACAGATGGGCTTCAACATCTCGGACGCTATCAAGGTGTGCAAGAACATCAATGAGATAATGCAGTTCATCAACTACTGGGACAAAGAGCGTAAGAACCTGCCCGTTGCTACCGATGGTGTGGTACTCAAGGTCAACGACCTGAGTCTGCAGAACCGCTTAGGCTTCACCGCCAAGACACCGCGCTGGGCTATAGCTTTTAAGTTCCAAGCTGAGAAACAGCTCACTAAGCTGGAGCGTATCACCTACCAAGTAGGTCGCACCGGCATCATCACCCCCGTAGCCAACCTCACACCCGTTCAGCTCAGCGGCACCACCGTCAGTCGTGCCACACTGCATAACGAAGACTTCATCCGACAACTCGGCATAGCCGAAGGCGACATGGTTTGGGTGGAGAAAGGCGGAGAGATCATTCCAAAGATAACAGGTAAGCAACAGCCTCAGGATGCTCAGACTCAGCAACCCTACTCTTTCCGTTTCATCAGCCATTGTCCTGAGTGTGGAGCAGCACTCGTTAGAGACAAAGAGCAGGCGGCATGGCGATGCCCAAACGAGCAACACTGCCCGCCGCAACAGAAAGGTAAGATAGAACATTTCGTGGAACGCAAAGCTATGAATATCGATGGCTTAGGTGCCGAGACTATCGACACTTTCTTCTCGGCTCATCTGCTCAGTAATATCGCCGACCTCTACGACCTTAAGAAAGACGATATAGCTAAGATGGAAGGGTTTGGTGAGAAGTCGGCACAGAACATCATCGACGGTATAGAGGCATCCAAGCAAGTGCCTTGGAGTCGGGTACTCTTCGCTTTAGGCATACGCTATGTGGGTGAGACCACAGCCATGAAGCTTGCGCGTGTCTTCCACTCTATTGACGAGCTCCGTAACGCATCTAAAGAGCAGATAATGACCGTTGAAGATGTGGGCGAACAGGTATCCCAGAGCATACAGCTCTTCTTTGCTGACCCCGCTAACCTCAGCATCATTGAGCGACTCCGCGCAGCCGGTGTGAGAATGAGCATGAGCGACGAAGAGCTCAGCTCGCTCAACCAAGCAGCCTCCGGCACACTCAACGGACAGGCCATAGTCATCTCCGGCACTTTTGCCAGACACTCAAGAGACGAGTACAAAGCGCTCATCGAACAGCATGGAGGCAAGAACTTATCAAGCGTCTCAAGAAAGACCTCTTTCATCCTCGCCGGAGAGAACATGGGACCCGAGAAACGCAAGAAAGCACAAGAACTCAACATCCCTCTCATGAGCGAAGACGAGTTCTTACAACTCATCAACAATCAATAAGCAGCCAACCAAAGCAGCCGACCAAAGCACAAAAACACCAACAAACAGTAAAACCGACGACAATGAACATACGCAACCTCTATTTCTCCTACCGTCTCAAGAAGCGCCCGCAGCGCAGAGTTACTTACCATAACTACGACGACATCCGCTCCGTGCTTATCCTCTTCGAGAGCGACCTGCTGGAACGACACCTGCAGGTCAGACAGCTCATCAAAGAGCTGCAGAAAGAAGGAAGAGAAGTGACGGCATGGGGGTATGTAGATAAGAAAGAGGCGCTCACTCCGGTGTTGCGCGATTTTCGCGTGCTCTCCAACAGAGAGCTCAACCTCATGAACGCACCTAAAAAACCTATCTTAGAAGAGTTGGAGCGTATGCATTTCGACCTCGTCATCGACCTGACCATCCATCCCGACATCCTGCCTCTGCGCTATCTGCTCATGACAGCCGACGCCGACATCAAAGCCGGCAGGGGCGGTTACCCGCAGCCTTATCTGCACGACCTGCTCATCGACATGCGGCCCTCAGAGAACGATGCTGCTTTCCTCTTCGACCAGATAATCAAGTATCTGAGGATCATCCGTTCGGCTAACACAGCAACAGAATCATCAGCTGAGCCATCATCACACGAAGGAACATTGTGAGCGGATAGACCGTAGCGTAGGCTACCGAAGCCTTATCCGTGTTATCCGACTGCGCCACGGCATACGACAATGCCGGTGGGTCGGTAGTGCTGCCCGCTATCATACCCATGAGGGTGAAATAGTCGAGTTTACCCCATTTGCGTGCACAGAAGCCCACGATGAGCAGCGGCACGAGGGTGATGATAACACCGTAGAGTATCCACATATAACCGCCACCTACTATTGCCGGCACGAACGACTCGCCCGCACCTAAGCCCACGGCCGCGAGGAAGAGCGATATGCCCAACTCACGCACCATCATGTTGGCAGAGGTGGTGGAGAAAGTGACGATATGGTGATACGGACCAAAACGACCTATGAGTATAGCCACTATGAGCGAACCGCCCGCCAGACCTAACTTAAAGGGCTGTGACAGACCCGGCAGAGCTATAGGCATCAGACCGATGATCACACCCAGCACTATACCAAAGAAGATAGGGAAGAGGTTGGGCACATCCAAGCGCTTGAGCTCGTTACCGAAGATCTCAGCCACCTTAGCCACATCGTTCTTATCGCCCACTACCATCACGCGGTCGCCTATCTGCAAGTGCAGGTCGGAGGTGGCAAGCAGGTCGATACCCGCACGGTTGACACGGGTGATAGTAACATGGAAACGGTCGTTGATACCGAGTTGGCGTATCTGCTTACCGTTCCACTCGGGCTTAGTAACGACTATACGACGCGAGATAAGCTGAGTGGACACACTCTGACGAAGAGCCGACGGCATCTCCTTCACATCACCTATGAGCATGAGAGTGTCTAAGTGATCGCGGTCGCACAAGACACGCAGAGTATCGCCAAGATGGATCTCAGTGTTGGCGGTAGGCACCTCCTCCGACTTATCTTCGTGAATGATACGGGAGATGACCATGTCCACATTGCAGGTGTGGTGCAGCCAACGAACAGTCTGAGAGTTGATATTGTTGTTAGTGACAAGGATATCCACACAGATAGGCTCTTTGTTCGTTCCTTGCTGCTCTAAGATATGCTTCTCCTCATCTTTGTTGTTGATACGGAACACCCATTTGATGACAAGCATCGAGAAGATGATGCCCAGCACACCCAACGGATAAGCCACCGCATAACCTGCCGCTATCGAGCCGCTGTCGCTACCGAAAGCATCGGAGAAAGCTTGCTCTGCAGCACCCAAAGAAGGAGTGTTGGTTACCGCACCCGACATCACACCTACCATAGTGGACATCTCCACTCCGCTCAGCGTGCCGATGATAAGAGTCAATATACATGCCAACAGCACAATAGACGCTGCCATCATGTTGAGCTTCAAGCCTCCCTTGCCAAAAGACGAGAAGAACGACGGACCTACCTGAAGACCTATAGAATAGACAAACAGAATAAGACCGAAATCCTTAGCAAAATGTGCCACTTGAGGAGTCAGACGAAGTCCGAAATGTGAGAGGAAGATACCGGTGAACAAGATCCATGTGACGCCTAAGGTCATGTTCTTCACCTTGAGCTTGTCGGCAAGAAACAGACCGATAGCAACCGTGAGCACAAGCACTAAAAGCGACTGGCTCACACTCGGCTGCAAGAAAAGAGAATAAAGAAAATCTTTCATCTGATATGATAAAATGTCTGTGTATAGTTTACTTTTTGGGGCTGCAAAGGTACTACTTTTTCCACTCACAGCCAACAGAAAAGAGCGATTCCGACTTTTTTGCCGAAATCGCTCTTTCGAGATAGCAACTAAGCTCGTTTATCTCACTCTCTGTCCTCCTGCACCGTATTTCTTGCCCTCAGGAGTGATGATCACCACTTTTCCGTCTATCACAACCTTGCGTGCTTTGGTTGCTACACGCTCGGTGTCGTCAAGAGCGGTGTCGTAAACGACGAACAGAGCCTGAAGTTCTATATCTCTATCCACTACCAGCGTCCTTTCTGCCTCTTTGACGCCGTCGGACCACTCTTCGAAGCGATAGCCGTCGGCAGGAACAGCTTTGATAGTAACCTCCTGCCCGTGCTCATACGTGCCGCTACCTTCGGTCCGTCCCATCTGATCATCGTTGACGGTGAGAGTGAGAGTGTGATACTCAATCATGACAACGAAAGAAGCGGTAAGGGTAGAGTCGCCTTCGATGATGATCTCACGCTCTGCCTCTTTCACTCCGTCCGACCACTCAGTGAAGTGGCTGCGTTCGGTGCCGACGGCCGAGATCTTGACCTTGCTCAGGTACTTATATGTGCCGCCACCGCTGACCGTGCCGTCGCCGTCAGTGAGAAGAGTGAGAGTATATTCGTTGGCATCGAACTGTGCGACAAGCTCTATATCGGAGGTGATGATGATAGTGCGTTTTGCCTCTTTCCCGCCGTCGGACCAACCAACGAAATGATAGCCGTAGTTAGCCACAGCTTCTATCTGAGCCTCTGCTCCATGGTTGTAAGTGCCGGCACCGCTGACCGCACCCATCTTCTCGTCGTTAAGAGAGAGTGTGAGAGTATAGGTGTTGATGGCAAAAGTAGCTACATAAGTGGCTCCGTTCAGACCCACCGTGATAGTGCGCTCGGCGTTCTTGTCGCCGTCAGACCACTCAACGAAATGGTAGCCCTCTTTGGCTCGGGCCGTGATCTTCACCTCACTTAGATAGTCGTACAAGCCGCCACCGCTGACCTCACCTGCATCGGCGTTGTTGGTCTCGAGCTTGATCTCATATTGGTTAGGCGCGAAAGTGGCGGTGTAGGTTGAGCCGTTGAGTGGCACGGTGATGGTGCGCGAGGGTGAGGTGGAGTTGTCTTCCCATGAGACGAAATGATAGCCCTCAGCCGGAGTAGCCGTGAGCTGCACCTCGCTCAGATAATCGTAGCTGCCGCCACCGGTGACAGAGCCCATCTTCGCGTCGTTGGTATTGGCGACGATATCATACTTATCCGGCGCAAAAGTGGCAGTGAGTGTGGCGTTGCCGCTCACGGTGATGCTGCGCTTAGCATCTTTATTGCCATCCGACCACTCAACGAAGTGATAACCATCGTTAGCTACCGCCTCTACCTCTACCTTTGAGCCGTTGTCGTACTCGCCGCTGCCTTGGCAAGAGCCCATCGTGGGGTTGGCAGAAGCGACCGTAATAGCATACTTGACGGCAGCGAAGATAGCAGCGTAGGAAGCACCGTTGACAGGTACGGTGATGGTGCGCTTTTGAGAGATAGAACCATCTTCCCACATGACGAACAGATAGCCCTCTTTAGCTTTCGCCTCTATCTCTACCTTGCTCAGATAGTCGTAAGAGCCATCGCCTGTGGTCGTACCCCACTGCTGGTTGTTAGACGAGGTGGTGATAGTGTACTTGTTGGGCACGAACTCTACCTGCACGGCATAGTCGTTGTTAGGCACAGAGATAGAGCGTGTAGGTTTGGTCTGGTTGAAGTTGATGTCGAGCCACTTAGAGAAGGTGAAGCCTTCGTTGGCGACGGCTGTGAGGTTGACGCGTGTACCGTACGGATAGACGCCTAACCCCTCTACCGTACCGCCGTTAGCAGGAGTGATAGAAGCGGAGAGCTCATACTCGTTGAGAGCGAAATAAGCGGTGTAGGTACCGCCTCCTACCGGCACAAGGATGGTGTGCGGGTTGTCGGTAGAGCCATCGGACCAGTGGTCGAAATGGAAGCCTGCGTTAGCCGTGGCGGTGAGCACCACCTCGGTGTTATACGCATAGATGCTGCCACCTGTAGCCGAGCCCATAGCGTTGTTGTTGACAGCGGTCAGGATCTCGTAGTCGAGAGGCTCGAACAGAGCCTTATACTCCGTCCCGTCTTTCATCACCACCACGGTGCGCGAGGTGGACGGATAGCCGTCGTCCCACTGCAAGAACTTATACCCGTCGTTAGCTTTTGCCGTTATAGTGGCTGAGCTCATGTATGCATAGGTGCCGCTTCCGCTGACCGTTCCCATCTGTGCATCCTGCGGCTCGGCGATGAGCTCGTACATGTCAACAGCGAAGGTAGCGGTGAAAGTGCCGCCGTTGAGAGGCACACGCAAGGTGCGAGTGGCAAGGGTGGAACCATCTTCCCACTCCACGAAATGGTAGCCGGTCTTAGGTGTTGCCACGAGTGTGATGAGTGAGTTGAAGGGCTGATAGTTAAGGTCGCCCGTCACCTCACCCATCTTAGCATCGTTGACGGCACCAAGCACCTCATAATCGATAGGCTCGAACAGAGCGGTGAGCGAGACATTGCTCTTGTCGATAGTGATGTCGCGAGCAGATTCTGTGACATCGTCCGACCACTTGACGAACTGATAGCCGGCATTGGCCACAGCTTCGATATGTATGACAGCATGCTCGAAGCCCGAGCCGGAGCCCGTGGTATAACCCATGGTAACATCGGCCAGTGCTGTGACGGTGTATTGACCCAACAGACGGTAGTTGGCTGTAAGCACGAGTCCGCCTATAGGCACCTCTACCTCACGAGCAGCAGTCTTCACACCGTCCGACCAGTCAACGAACTCATAACCATCGGTGCCCGAGGTGTTCAGACTCACTTTCTGCTTATAAGCATAAGTGCCTGAGCCTGTAGCCGTACACTTGTCGGGGTAGTTGGTGCTGACGCTGACGGTATAGTTGTTGGGTGCGAAAGTAGCTTTGTAGGTACCGCCATTGAACGGCACGAGGATGTCGAGCGTAGGCGATGTGAGGGCGGGGTCGTCGTTCCAGTTGACGAAATGATAACCTTCGTTGGCTACAGCCTTGAGCGACACTGCCTGATGATATTCGTAGTTACCGTCGCCTGTGGCTGAGCCCATGTCGGCATCGTTGACCGAGGTGAGCACATCGAAATGCTTGACTGACACCGAGGCTGTGAGCGTTGAGTCTTTGTCAAGAACGATGGTGCGTTTGAGGCTCTTCGGTCCGTCGGACCAGCCGTCGAAAGCAAAACCGTCGTCCATGAGCTTAGCTTCTATCTCCACCTCGCTCAAGTAAGAGTAGTCGCCTGCTCCGATAACGGTCAGTGCTTTGTCGTCGGACGAGACGAGGGTGAGCTTTCGAGTGTTAGCCACGAGGTCGAGATATCCGCCATAAAGAGCCGGCGAGAGGAGCTTGGTGTAGGTGTCAACATCCTCTTTAGGGCACAGGAGCTTACCTTTCTTCGCGGGCAGACCCACGCCGATGAAAGCGTTGTCGCCAATAGAGGCTGGAGTGCCGATGAGCGTGATGACCTGCGAGCCTTGCTTACTGCTGCCCATCGAGGTGAAAGCATAGTTGCCTATGGTCTTGACCGATGCCGGAACGACTATTGAGTCGATAAGACTGAGCGAGGAGAAAGCGTAAGGCTCTATCGTCTGCAAACCCGAAGGGAGCGTTAGATGGTCGATAAATGCAGTCTCGGCGTTGTAGTTGGGCGTTGCCAAGGTGTTGTTGAAAGCATAGCGCTTGACCTCGCGTATAGGTATGAGTCCTTTAGCGCGGGCTGGGATGGCTATCTGATAAGTATAGTCGTCGCCTTTCACCGTCTTCGGAGCTGAGGCTGCATCGAAACCGCTGACTGCGAAATAGCCCTCTTGACGGTTGAAGGTATAGACCACTCCTGCCTCTTTGTGCTCGCGACCATACACATTGAGATAGCCGCCCTTGGCTGTGCCTACCTGATAAGCGATGTTGAACATGATGTTATATGCATCGTCGAACCAAGGCACATACACATCGACAGGTGCAAGCTCTGTTCCGAGTCCGGCAAAAGCGAGGTTGTCGGGCAGGTCTTCGATGGCTTTGATCTTCTCGATGTTCATGAGTAGCGGATAGGCTGTTCCCATCACATTATACGAGAAGAGAGTGTCTATCTCGATGGAGCGTATCATAGGGTCGCTGAGCGAATAGATAGCGAGCACGGGCAGTCCGGAGATGACCTTGGGTATGACCACATCGGCAACGGCATCGGCAGCTTTGGCGTTGAAGCCCGTAACCACATAACACGGCTGCTCGAGGTCAACCCCGAAAGCCTTGTTGGTGATACTCTCTTTGTAGGTATAGACCACTCCTTCGAGTGTCTGCTCGGCAGCGGGAATGATAGGTGCCACGAGGAAATAGCCTGACCAGTTGAGTCCGTTCTTATACACCTTGGCGGCATAGAGAGCAGCCGGCACATAAAGGACGGCAGGCGAGAGCGCGGAGCCCACACCCGAGAAAGGCGCGGTATCGCCTGTACCTAAGAACGAGGAGGGGCGTCCGTCGAGCGTCACGGCTGTGAGAGCCGAGCACCCTTTGAAAGCCGATGCTCCCACTTCGACCACAGAGGCGGGTATGCGCACCGAGGTGAGCGACACACAACCCTCGAAAGCGCTCTCACCTATGGTCTTCAGCGTCAGAGGCAAGACGACCGACAGGAGAGTCGTTTGGTCCTTGAAAGCGTTGTCAGAGATAGCATCAACCACATACTGCTTACCCTCCACCGTCAATTTCGACAAGACAGTAAGAGAGCTCAGACCCGACGACGGATCGTAACCACTGACGCGGTAAGTGCTTGTGAGCTCAGAATAGGCATACTTAACGCCGCCTATCGTTTGGTTGGCAGGAGCTGCAAAGAGCAGCAGCGACATGCTGCAGCACAAACAGAGAAGAAGAGAAAAACGTTTCATTGTATAAAAAGTTTAGTTATTTTCATGCGATTGCGCAAAGGTAAGAAAAAAAAACCAAACTTTGGCAAGTATGACACAAAATGTGCTTTTATCTGTCCCTTTTGATTGATTTTGCAGAAAAGAGCGCACCTAAAGAGCCTACCGAGCCAACCGAATGCTAAAAAAAAAGAGGCTCCCTTGAGGGAACCTCTTTTCGTTATGCAATGTTCAAACGATTACTTTGCAGGGAACTGGAAGTGATAAACCAGTTTCAAGCCACCGTCGAAGTAGTTCATCTTGTCAGCATAAGTGTCGGTAGCTGAGAGAATGTCAACCTTTGCAGGTGTTGAGCCTTGCGGAGCTGTTACATCGATGAGCGACTTAGCATTGGTAGTGTTCTTGAACGAGTTGTAAGGAGCGTAGTTGCCATACAGACCGAGTCCGAAAGCGTCGCCGTTGTTGAGTTGCCACTCCCAGCCGAGCTCAGCGGTAAGCATAACGCTCAGCACCATCTTACCTTTAGCCCACTGACCTTTGGTGTTGTAGTCTTGCTGACCGAGAACACCGGTGATGTCCTCGTTACGAACGGTAACACCGAGGTCTTCGAAGTAAGCATTGATGTTAGTGTTGGCGTTGTTAGAGATGGTCTGGTTGTAGAACTTATAAACAGGCATCATAAAGCGCGGACCCACATTGAGGAAGAAGCCTTTCTCTGTCTGCAGCGAGTACATAAGAGGTATCTCTATCTGTATTTGGCGGTCGGTCTCTTTAACCTCATCGGCTTGGATGGTGTATTGGATGTTCACATCGCCGTTGCCGTCGTTAGATGAAACGGTATAGGTGGTGTCCACACCATTGCGGATAGGCGACTGAGCATAACCAACCGACAGACCGGTGATGATACCGTGGTTGGTCTTCTTGCCGTCCTTAGCACCGAAGTAGTAAGCATATTGCAGGTCGAGCAGTCCGTCGAAACCTACTTTCCAGTTGTTCATAGGCTCAGCGTGGTGCATGAGTGAAGCAGCACCGCCGCGCAGACCGATAGAGAAGCGATGATGCTTCGACATACGAGTGGTACGAACAGCAAAATCGTTCTTCTGGTCTTCACCTTGTTTGTACTTGTCGGAATCGGTCTTGAGGGGCTCTACCTCCGGCTGAGTCTCTTGCTCAGGTTGAGTCTGCTGCTCAGGTTGAGTCTGCTGCTCAGGCTGTTGCTCTTGAGGCTTGGTCTCCTGCTCGGGCTGTTGCTCTTGAGACTTGGTCTCTTGCTGAGGTTGAGCTTGCTCTTGAACCTTAGTAGCGCCTGCGGGATAGATATCGTTAGGACCTACCCATGAGATGATCTCGTGAAGCAGTATGCCTTCTGGGAAGCGCTTGCCGCCAACCTGTTGGATGGTGTGCTCGACAGGATAAACCCAAGTAGAAGGCTCCTCGCCGGTGAGATAATGCTTGGTCTCAGGTTTGATCATCACAGTGTCGCCCACATGCCAGTCAGAGAAAGTATATTGGCGATACTGGTTGCCCTGGGCACGCTCCTTTACAGGAGCTGTGCCGTCGGGATATTGGATATCATCAGGACCTACCCATGAGATGATCTCGCGAAGCAGGATACCGTTGGGGAAACGCTTGCCACCTACCTGTTGGATGGTGTGCTTGACAGGATAAACCCAAGTAGAAGGCTCCTCGCCGGTGAGATAATGCTTGGTCTCAGGTTTGATCATCACGGTGTCATCAACTGCCCAGTCGTTGATTGTCTTCTCGCTCTGAGCATACACTACAGAGGAGAGAGAAAGTACTGCACAGAGTGCAAAAGTCTTAATAAGATTTGTTTTCATAATTCAATATCCTCCGTTAGTTTATTTTACAATGTATTTGAATGTCTCTTTCACTGCATCGCTTTCGATGTTGAGCATGTAGTAGCCAACCGACTCTTGAGCCTCGAAGGTATAAGACTCTACACCTTCTATTACCTTACGGTCGATGAGGTTACCGAGCAGGTCGTAGATGCTTACCAGATACTTGGTGTCAGCATTGAGTGAGCTGAGGTAGAGTGTCTCGTGAGGAGCTACAACGGTCGGTGAGAGTTGCGGAGCACCTGAAGGCGAAGTGATGGTGATAGTCTCAGACAGGACGGTCTCGCCGCAAGGCTCAGCTGCCGACGACTCGAAGTCGATACGAGCGTAGTACTCACCGGTGAGAGCCTTGCCCTCGGTGTAGTACCAACCGGTACCAAGGAAGATATCCTCGTTAGCTGTTCCCACTTCGGCAGGAGCTACAACATCGTTCTGTGAAACGACCTTGTACCACTTAACCATGGTAGAGTCGAGTGTCGGATAATCGATCTGGAGGTTCTTCTGGTCAACCATGAGCAGCCAGCCGTTGTAACGCGAGATAGCTGTGTATTTCTTGATTGACTTGAGCGACTCAGATGTACGCTTCTGAACATCGATAGTGAGTTGGTCTTCTACAACCTCGCAGTCGGTGGTTACTTGGTAACGCACATCGATGGTGTTCATAGAAGGATCGATGGTCGGTTGCGACGACATCTCTACCCAGTTGCCGTTAACATCCTTCACTTCCCACTTCACTTGAACAACAGGAGCAACGAGCTTGTCGGCAGCTACGGCTGCATCGAGTTCGTCTTGCAGCTCCTTAACGGTCTCGGTGAGCTCTACCTCTTCGCCGCAGACAGCCTTCGGCTGAGCATCGAGAGTGGAGAGTTGCGGGAGGGTAAGAGTATGATATACATAGTAGTTGAAAACATTGACAGAGTCTGCCTCGCGTCCGTCAGCTGCTTTGTACTTATAAGCATAAGTGCGGTCGAGCTGGTCGGCGGTGATGGTCTCGGTGATGACGGTTGCACCATCGAAGAACTCAACTGAGCTACCCGAGCAAACGGTGTCGGTCCAGACAGCGGTGTCGCGCTGGCAGTCGTCAGCCACGGTGATAACCACCTCGTCGCCGGTAACCAGAGCGTAGTCTGCACACTCGCTCAGAGCCACATAGCGGACGGTGATCTGCTTCTGGTCGGTAGAGAACATAACATCTTCGGTGAGGTCAACGAAGTCAACGCCATTGAGATACTCCCACTTGATGGTGTCGATAGCAGCCAGACGACCTGTAGGAGTGAACTTAGTCTTGAGGTCGGCAGTAGCAGCTGCGAGGGTTACACCACCACCGCAGGTAGCGGTAGGAAGAACGGTAACAGCCTGCTTCGAAGGCAGAACCTTGGTCTGGTAGTTGTAAACGAAGACTGAGTCGGCCAGCTCTACACCTTCGGTGAGAACGAACTCAACGGTATCGTTGTACAGACTCGGGTCGTAGTTATCATCAACGGTTACTATAGCGTTGTTGCGACGTGTGAAGGTGAAGCCTGAGCATACATTCTCGTCGAACGACTTAGTGAAGTACTGTGGAGCGGTAGCCGGGATGACGATAGTATCAGAGAAGGCGAGAGCCTCGGAGCACTCTTTGAAGGTAGCCACATAACGCATCGATACGTCCTTGGTGTTGGTAGGCAGCAGAGCCGGTGTAACAGCCGAGAAGGCTTTGGTTACAGGATCTTGTACCTCGAAGATGATAGTGTCGAGCTCGTTGTGGAGCTGATCTTCAAGAGCCTTGATAGTGGCGGTGGCAGTAGCGGTAGCCGAAGCTACATCGATAGCCTTACCGGCAGCTACAACGGGCTTGTCAGCGATCTTATAGTCTCTCCAGATGACAGGCACGGTGCGAACGGCTACGTGGTGGAAGACGAGCGAGTCTTTCATCTCGGTGTCGTTGTACTTCACTGAGAACGAGTCAACACCTGCTACTTGCAGATAGATGAGTGTGTCAGCGAAGAGAGGAGCCTGGAGCGAATCTTTCTGTACGTTGTTAGGATCGATACCTACAATCTTATAGTCGGTGCGGCCTGCGCAGATAGTGTCATATACATGAGTAGTATCTTTTACAGGAGGCAGAGGATCGATGAGCGATACCTGCAGGTGAGTGTTGTTGGTAGAGGTATATTTGATGATGAGCTTAGGCCAGCCTGCGTTCTCAAGGAAGGCGCGTGTGATGTCTTTCGACTTCGAAGCGTCGGTGAGGGTGTAGGTCTGTGAGGTCTGACGAACATCATCCTCAGTCTCTGAAGGATTGGGGCAGTCGAAGAAGATGTCGGCTTTAACGCTGGTAGAGGTAGGAGCCACGAGGTTCTCGAGGGTGAGACGCATGTCGCGTTTTAACTCATCGTTCTTTACTGTGTCGAGCGATACCTCATACCACAGGGTGTCCATACCCGGGTGGTCGTTACCGTTAATCCAGTCGAACTCGATAGGAGTGGAGCACGACTTACCGCGGTCGTCGATAAGGTCAACACGGAAGGTAATGGCGCGGTCGGTTACAACGAGTATCCAAGCGGTGTCAGCCGAGGTGTTGTTGATGAGCGAGCGGGTAGCGGTCTTCTCATAGGTAGCACCCGGAGCCAGAGTGATCGACTTGTCAATCATCTTCTCTACAACAGGGCAGCTGTAGGTGAGCGATACAGAGATCTTAGCCTCAGTAGCGTCGGTGTTCTTAACGGTAAGAACGGCGTCGCCGGTGGTGTTCTGCTTGATATCCTTGATGTCAACTACATACCATACAGAGTCTTCACTCTGAGCGATGTCGAAGTTATAAGTGATATGCTTAGCGGTATCGCAACCGTTAACCGGTACTATCACCTCAGGCTCGGTAGCATACTCTTCTGCATAGATGAAGATGTCTTGTGCAGCGAACAGACGGATGAGGATATAATCAACAGCCATGTTGGTGAACAACTCACGACCAAGCTCATACTTCTTGTCGTCATTAGCATGCAGGGTGTAGCTCTGTTGCGGAGTGAACGGCTTCTCGTCGTCGCAGGTGAAGAACATGTCAGCTACAACCTTACCGGTGAAGCCGTCGGTGTTCTTCAAGCCGATACGGGCCGAGGTGTTAGGCTTATCCTTGATATGACGGATATCAACCTTATACCAGACGGTGTCGTTATCTTCTTGGTGGTTACCGTTGATCCAGTCGAAGTCGATAGCGTGCATACAGTCTTGACCTTGGTCAGGGTTCATGAACTCTATCTCGAAATGGATATCTTGGTCGGCTACAATGCCGAAGTAGAGTGTATCTTTGGTAGCGGGGTCGGTATATTGTTTCATCATGTCGCGCTCGGCGTTCTTCTCGTACTTACCGCCGGCAGCTATTGACATGGTGCGTGACATAGGCGACTTAACCTGGCACTTGAAAGCAGCTATACCTTTGAGATTAACCTTGTTGGCACCGAGGTTATAAACGGTTACCTTAGGAACGAGAGCGTAGTTGTCTTTCTCGAAGGTGTCGAGAGGCAGGTAGTACCAAGTAGTGTCGGTTGGATGGAGCGGGTCGAAGAGCTGGTCGATTCCTGCAGCCCAGTCGTAAGCTATCGGGTTCTTAGCGCAGATGTCGATAACGGGCGAATCGTCCTCTACCAACTCGGCCTTGATCTCGAGCTTCTGGTCAGCGGTGAGCTTGATATATACAACATCGCTCTTCACTGTCTCGAACATCGAGTAAGTGAGGTCTTTGGTTTTGGGCGAACCTGCAGGCAAGGTGTAGTTGTAAACTGTGGTGCTCGAAACGGGGCACTCGAAAGCTATCTCAGCTTTCACCTTTGCGTCTTTCGATGTGAGGTTCTTGAGGGTGATACGGATGTTCTTCTGCTCATCTTTAGCTTTCTTGATGTCCACTGCATACCAGTGAACTGCATCGGGCTCGTAGGTCTCGCCTGATGTCCAGTTGAAGTTGGTAGCCTTAGCGCAAGAAACACCTTCATCCTCGTAAACGAGCTTGGTGAAGGCGGTGAGAGGTTGGTCAGTCTCAACGCGAACCCAAGCGGTGTCGGTGTTCTCGTCGAGCGATTTGAGCAGGTCAGACGAAGGAGTATTGACATAGGTCTCGTTACCTGCTATAGTCTGGGTCTTGTGTTGCAGACCTGCGGGGTCGCACGGGCAGTCGAGGGCTACGTCAACGCGAACGGTAGCCTTAGTGTCAGATTGGTTCTTAACGTGAACCTCTGGCACTTGTTCCATCGAGCGAATGTCCTTGATAGAAACCTTATACCAGTTAACGCCGGCAGGGATAGCCAGTGTCTGCTTGCTTACGCCTTGCTCGTCCACATCCTTAGCATTGAAGAAGGTTGAGGTCTTGCAAGCATCATCCAGCGTGCTTACATCAGCATCAACGAGGTCGGCACGGAAGTCGATGTTCTGTGAGGTGGTCAGACCTACATAGATAGTGTCGTGTGCCAAGTGGCTATAGAGCGAACGTTTGAGAACGCGTGTCTCGGTCTTGTTAGCCTTGACGGTGCGGGTAGCATCGGTGGTCGATGTGTAGGGGCACTCGAAAGCAACCTTACCGCTAACGGTAGCATCTTTCGACGACTTGTTAGTGATAGAGAGTTGGATGTCTTTGTTGGTAGCAGCCTTAGCATCGGTGATGTCAATAGCATACCAGATGGTGGTGTTGCCCGACTGCTTGTTACCGTTGGTCCAATCGAACTCTTTCGATTGTGCACATGCGTCACCTTCGGTACGTTTCTTCATACGAGCCATGAACTCGATCTGGCGGTCGGTGGTGATGCGTACATAAACGATACCGGTGTCAACGCCTTGCTTCTCAGCGGTCATCTTGATAGCGTTGTTAACCACGTTGCGCTCAATCTGTTGAACCTTGATAGCCTTAGCTCCGAGGGTGAAGCTGCGGTCAGCATAAGCTGAGGCGTGGGTCTCGTAAACAACGATAGCATCGACAGTTGCTTTGGCATTCTCTTTGTTCTCAACCGATACCTCGGGAAGGAGCTTGCCGGGGCATTTCTTGAGGTCAACCGAGTACCATTGTGTTACACCTGCATTCTGTGTGTAAACGGTCTCCATGTCGAGGTCGATAGGAGAAACGACATCGGTATAGGTAACAGGCTCGGTGTTGGCAACGATCTGAGCCTCGATCTTAACGCGTACATCGGAGTTGACACGCAGATAGATAGTGTCTTCAGCGAGCATGTCGAGGTACTTACGGTCGAGCACTTTGGTCTTCACCTGATCGATAGCCAGAGTGGTTGACTCCTCGGTAACACCTGTTGAGGGGCAGTCGAAGCTGACACCTGCTTTGAGGTTAGCTACAGCCGAACCGGTGTTGGTGATGGTAACCTTGACGGTCTTGGTGTTGTCAGCCTTAACATCCTTGAGGTCGAGCTGATACCAAGTGTTCTTGTTGAGGTTGGTGTAATTGAGTGTACCAGGGACAGTGAGCTTAGTAGCGTTCAAACACTCGGTATCTTTCTCACCGGGTTCAACAGGCTCTGCCGAGAACTTCAACTGACGGTCGGTCTTCAGTTTGATGTAAACCGTCTTGAGGTTGAAGTTTTTGATGATCGAACCGCCTATCTCATAGGCGTAGTTACGGTTGGCTGCGATAGCTTTGGATTCGGGTCCCTCAAGCTTCTGTACAGAAACCTGCTCCTCACCGTAGAGAACCTTGGTCACAACGGTGTAAACAGTTACTTCCACATTAGCGGCAGTAGCTTCGAGGTTGTTCAAGTAGAGCAACACGTTCTCGCCTTCGGCTACCTCGCCCTCGAGGACAACCTTATGCCAGACTGTAGTGTTGGCAGCTTGCACATTACCTGTCTTCCAATTAAACTCAGTCGCAGTTTTCCAACCATCGTTATCGTCCTGTGCGAAAGCTGCTGCTACAGAGACGATCAGCATGGTAAAGAAAAGTAAGAACTTTTTCATTGTTTAAATTGAATTTAGTTATTGTAATTAGTTAGTTATATATATATTCGTATATCGAGATATATTCAATCTGTTTTTCCGTGTTATTTGACAACGAGCTTATACACCTTTGTTGTCTTCTCGTTGCTCATGAGCACCATCCACACACCCGTTTGGTTGATGGTGAAGGCGCTGATGCCGGGTTCCACTTGTCGGTCGATGACTGTCTTACCCAGCATATCCACCACTTGCATGTGTCCCGAAGCGTTCCCGCGGAGCTCAATGGTCTGTCCTGCCTGTACCATAGTAGGCACCACCATCCATTCGTCCCCGTTGAGCTTACCCACGGCAGCATCAGTGAGAACGACGGTGAGGTCGATGAGCTTATCGCACTCACCTTCCTCGGTGAGACGTACCAGGTAAGTGCCGGCATGAGTGATGGTCCGGTCACCATACTCGTAAGGCAGTTCGGTGGACGGGATCTCTAAGGTCTCCGACACCGGCTCTTGGTCTTTGAAGCGCACTTTCCACACAATCTTCAAGCTTGTGTAAGCGTTCTGCGGCACTATCTGTGTGTAGCGAGTGAGAGTAGTTATTAAGGTGTCGCCCAGGTCAAGCACCGCACCGGTACACAGGGTAGTGTCTATCTCCATGTCGATAAAACGCGGAACGACAGCGAGGTGAACCAGCTGGTCGCATGCGCCGGAGGAGCGATGAAGCTCATACACACCATAACCCGTTATTCTCATATCGTCGGTCATGTACGGGAAGTCGGACTGCTCCAAGGCTATGGTGTCGTTAACCACTTGTCCGGGCTGGTCCATGCGTATATGCCATGTAGTGATCAGCATGGTGGTGTCAGAAAGAAGGACGGTATCGATATAAGTGGTAGGCTCCATGATGAGCGAGTCGGGGAACTGCAGACCGTAAGTAGCACAACCTACCGTATCTTTCTCTTGACGATAGAACACCAGACTGCCATCGCTCTCAAGCACCATGAGCTTAACACGGCGCGTACACTCACCTTTCTGAGTGATGGTGATGGTCTTCTCGCCGAACTTCGAGATAGTGTTACCATAATACTTATAAGGTAACACCTCTTGGTGCAGCGCTATGGTGTCGTACTCCAGCACCGGTGAGAGGAATTTCAGACGATAGGTGGTGATGAGCTGTTGGTCGAGATAAACACCTGAGTAGGTAGTGTCCATCACATTGCCGTTGGTGGTGCGTGTCTTACCGTTGATCTCAAAGATCATACCCTGACAGAGGGTCGAGTCTTTGGTCTCGCGCTTGATGGTATATTGCGGACTGACGGTGAGGTCAATCACTTGCGAGCACTCGCCCTCCACCTTACGCTCGAACACATAACGACCATATCCGCGGATGACCTCACCAAGATAATAGTAAGGAAACTGCGAACCTTTGAGCTTCAACGAACGGAGCACGGTGTCAGCGTCAGAGATAGTGATGTTGTAAGTATTAATGTAGATAGTGTCGCCCTTGAACTTTCTGGAGCAGATGGTGTCAACGAAGGTGGTAGGCTCGGTGAGGAGTGTGTCTAAGAGTTGCAGACCCATGCCGCGACAGATGGCGGTGTCGATAGTCTGCGGCACAAACCTAACCCACGAGCGATAATAGATATGCGCCACGTTCTCCGACGACGAGTTGTTCATCTCCATGAACAGCGATGTGCTATCGTCCCATGCCTTCTGAGCTATGTCAAGAGGCATGAAGTACGGCCTCATCGAGTCAACAAAGACATGCTCTGCCACCACAGGTCCGTCGCATGTGCCATAATGCACCTTCAGACTCACCGAGTCGGACATATCTATCTCGTTGCGATAGCGCAGATAGACTTGAGTAGGTTTCTGACGGAAACGCAGTTCGAACACTTGAGTATTAAGGAAAGCATAGTTGCAATACGGATTGAACTCCAAAGGATCATCGCAGGTGGACACCGCTCCTTCTTTGCCTGAGAAACAGATGGCACGACCCTGACCGCCATGAACCGACGAGAAATGCATGAAGGCGTCCATGTTATCGAACAGTCCGCTCGGTATGCTCTCCATGAGTATGCCCACATCATGAGGAGTGATATACACTGAGCTGTGAGGACCGATGTACTTGGTGAGCGTAGGCTCGGTGGATGCACAGAAAGCATACACATCGATGCGAGCCGAGTCGTCCGACTGCCAATAAGCCATCGTGCCGTTAACCAAGTCTTTGACGGACGCACGGAACCACTGATCACCATTGATGACAGTGTCTATACCATAATAGAAACGAACAGCATCATGACACTCGCAATAATACGAAGGCATGTTCAAGCACTCGCGTAGTTGCTCACAGGTCTCAGGATTAAGGCAATCGCCTTTCTTCTCTGCACGCACACCAAAAGCAAGCGACAAAGCTGCAAGCAATAGACAAACAATATGTAAGTTACGAGTCTTCAATTACTCCTGTATATGTTTCAACTTTCTGTCAACTCTTTTCTTAATGCCTATATCGACCATCTCGTCAGCCGATTGTACTGTTTGGTTATCTAATCGTTACCGCCTAATAGTCCGTCAGTTATATCAATCAACCGTTCGCTAAATAGCCGCAAAACTACGGGAAGAGACATTTAGCCTCTTCTCGTTATAACATTCTGAAAAACAACACAATCCCATAAACACGCGTGAAGCAGGTGTGAAGTAAACACACTATTCACGCGGCAAAGGTACGAAAAATAAATTAACTGACAAAGGGTTAAGTAGAAAAAATGAACATAATTAAAGAAAAAGCACAGAAAAGAAAGAGGAAAACACTTCTACCACCCCTACCCCTCCTTATCATGGAGGGGAGCTCCATGCGGGTCTAATGTCTAACAGCGTAGCGGTCTAACAGTGAAACGTTCTAACAGCGCAGCGTTCTAATCGCATCCCTCCCCGCCGCATGGTTTCCCCCTCCCTATGGTAGGGAGGGGGTGAGGGGGCGGGTGATAGAAAGGTTAATCCGCATTGTGTAGAGACGCATGTGAATGCGTCTCTACACAGGGTAGCGCAGCGATCCAACAGCGTAGCGGTCTGACAGCGCAGCGATCCAACAGCGTAGCGGTCTGACAGCGTAGCGATCTAATAACTACCGTCTCGCTCTGCCCAGCACGTCGTACTGCTCGCCGTCGCGAACGATGATGATCTCGCCGTTGATGAGCATTTTTCTTGTCTTCGTGTTTACTCCGTTAAGGTTATCAGCACTGCCGCCGATGGTCTCGATGTCGGTAGCCACCCCTTCGCCTTCTTGATAGACCACCTGTCCTGTTCTGGATATAGCCTTGGCTCTCACGCCTGAGGGTGAGGAGGAGCGCAGGAAGAGTGCGGGAGTCATCGCCTCGACGGGTGTGCCCTCCGGTCGGGCAACGAAATAGTCGTAGGTGGTGCTGTTGGGGTCTTGGTCGTGGATGTAAGCCTCAGCCGGCAGTTGGAGGTTGTAGAAAGAGGTGTTGCCGGCGAAGCGTGCGGTGGCGTCGGTGGCATGCGATTGAGCCCAAGAGAGGTTATAGTTGGCAGAGTTGGTGCCGTCGATAGTCTGCGAGCCATAGCCCTCGAAGATGATCCATTTGTCGGTCCAATAGTCGTAGCCGTCGTAGTTGGTGCAGTGTGCGCAGTAAGGCAGTTGCCATGCATAGGTCTTCCCATGCTGCATGAGCACCCCTTCGGTAGTGCGTTGTGCGGGTCGCCATGACGAGGCGAAAGAGGAGTGGTCGTCCTCGGAGCCGAGCTGCCACGACTCGTTATCGCTATCCAGCTCATTGAGGTACCATGAAGCTGACCAGATGTTTGTGCCGTCGAAATGTTCGAGTTTCCACAGTCCTCGCAGGTTGTAGGCGTCCTTAGCACCTGTATAGATAGTGTTGTCAACCTTGTCGCGTTGACGGCCTATCCATTCGGAGAGGAGCACGACGAGCGACTTGTCGGCAGCGGGTCCGGAGGCGGGCAGCTCTTGCTTGAGCTGTTCGAGCAGGTTGGTCATGGCTGTGCGTTGGAGCGTAAGAGCCTCATCCTTGCTACCGGCCGTTTCTAAGAGCTGTTCGGGCACTGCTTCGAGCACATACACATCGGTGATGTCGAAAGGTGCTACCATGGTCTGCCATGTGTCGGCAGGAGCAGAGACGATGAGTGTCTGTCGCTCACTGACCTCGTAGTCGTCGGCGTTGGTGATGAAAGCGTCGGTCAGTCCTTCGCCCGCTTGGTGCATGACAACGAGTCGTCGTTGACCGTCATTGGCTTTTTGTTCTTCGTAACCGGGCAGAGCGGCTGTCCATGCAGTGGCAGAACGCTGATAATCGTCGCCCACGCCATAGAGAGAGAAGCCCTGACCATCTTTCTCTGCCATGAACAGGCGGCACGAGAGACGACGCGACTCGTCCACATCGTTGGCAAGGAAGACGCGGTTGTTGTCGATATTGACGGTGGCATGTTCGTTACCCATGTCTATACTACCACCGCCATCGGATCCGTAGAGGAAGAGTATGCCATCGGCATGCGTGTCATCTTTCCACACATCGTCAATGCTCAGGTTCCATGCCATGTCGGAGGAAGAGGGTAAGAAAGCGATGGCAGAGGAGGGTACCTGTTGTCCGTTGAGTGCCGACACATCGGCACTGATGCCGCGTGAGACAGCAGTGGCTTTACCTATCTGTCGTCCCTGACCGGCTCTGAGGATGTTCTGACCATTGAGGTGGATACTCGTGTTCTCAGCCGTGAAGGTCATGAGGGCACCCGTACCACCGATATAGTTGGTGCCGAGGTAGAGGTTAAGGTCCACAGGGTTAGACTTAGTGGAACCGTCGTCGGTATGGGCGCGAGCGTATGCCACGAAATTATTGAGATAGACATCCACATCGTTTGAGAAAGAGACGAACCCTTTCTCGTCGCCCTTACTGCCGGTATTAGCAAACGGACAATAGCCCATGAAGCATAGGCTGTCGGCGTCGGCATCTGTCACCTCACCGAGCATCTCGTCCACCGACTGCACGGTGCGCTCATAGACATACTCGTTGCCCGATTTATAATAGACGAACAGAGGTGTGTGAGCGTTGCATGGTGTGGTCTCGTCGGGGGTGTTGACGGTGGGCTTATGATAACCAAGGATAGGATCGTAGTAGTCGAGCACATGGTCGGTGTTACCTGTAACACCTACTATATATAGCCTATCGAAGAGGGGCGTGGTGCCATCGAAACAATCGGCGAAATCGTGCGCATACATACCCCGATAGTACATGTTCTCATCTTTAGCGTTCTGCTCTGTGCCGGTGTAGAAGATACCTGTCCCTGCGGAGGTGATGACGGGCTCTGCCGAACTGAGGTTGAGCGTGAGCGGGGTGATGAGGTTGCCGTACGGGTCGCGTATAGGCTCATCGTTTGCATCGACGGGAGTGATGGTGATATGTCCGGTCTTGTCCACATCGGTGCAGCGCAGTGTGAGAGTGTACTCACCCCACGAGTCGATACCCACATTGGCATCTATATACTCCACGTCGGCATAGAAAGCTTCGTTGTCGGAGACAACCTTGAGTCGCTCACCCGTGCCACCGCAGGCACCCATACCATAGTAACGGAAAGTAACCTGTTGCGGCACTTGCAGAGGATGTTCCTCAGTGCCGCCGAACTTAGGGATATCGATACTCTTCACTTTATTACGGTCAGCACCTTGCTCAAACTGCTGGCGGAGCGTGAGTTGGAAATCCTCAGCAGGTATATAACCGGCGAAGTTACCGTAGTAGGTTATCCTTACATAGCGGGTATTAGGATTAAGTGCATATTTGGTATCAGGATTAAGCTGAACATGTTCTGCTGTTTTTTCTTGCACGGTTGTCCAATTGCTTCCGTCGGCACTCTCATGCATACTCCATTGATCATTGGTTATAGGCCAATCCACTTTTATTAAATAACCGGTTGTACAACTCTCAGCTATCGAACGAAGTGATATTTTATCAGGAACGCCGGTGTAAGTTAAATCAACAGACATGCCATTTGCATTCGGCGATTGTATAATAATTCCACCGATACCTAAATTAAAACCATCCCGCCATGTGCCCAATTGTATTCCCCTATGGGTATTATAAACAACTTTCTCACCCGCATACGTATCTTCCTTTTCTTCTGTTGTAAAGCACCAGGTTCCCTCACCACTCACACGCATTTTATTGTATATTTTCGGATTTAGTGTTCCCCCTCCATAATCGTTTTTAAACTGCACTACAGGCAGGCATACATCCGAGCGACGTCTCACCCAACAAGTCACCGTCAGTGTTCCTGCATTATAATGTGCTGACGCGGCTTGGGTGACAGTGAGTGTATATTGGCGCTCGGTTGGCACGACGCCGACAACAAGGGTCTGAGTAGCAGCGTTCCAACTCAGCACCCCATCGTCAGGACTGACAGTAACCGTATATTCCGACTCGTTATTGTTTGAGCGGAAGGGATGGGTATAAGAGCTCTGTCCACGCCATAACGGACAAGAGATATAGGTGATATTGGTGTTGCGTTTCTTCACTATCACCTTGATGTCCACCGTCACTATACGGAAACGCTCGCGGTCGTCGGGTACGAAACGCAGTTTTCTGTCCCAGCCCGGCGACTCGTTGACCTCCGGCTGATAGTACGGACTGAGCCACTCGAAGTGTCCGGGTACGTTCTCACTCAGACTCTCGGTCTCGTAATACGTGGCTGTACCACGGGCATTAGCATCCTGCAGAGTCTGTCCCCAGATGATAGGGTCGCACACGGGTGTGATGACGCCATCGGTGAGGAGGTTGATGAGCTCGGGCATTTGGAAAGTGGTCTGTATGTGGTTCGACTCGTTGTAATTGCAAGTGCTCTCAGCCCATGCTTCCAGCACTACCGTACCGGGCTTGTTCATGATAAGGTTGGTGAACCTACCACCGTCCTCACGCAACAACTCTGCCACGCTCGCGTCCTCCTCACCATTGAGGTTCTTGCGCGATTTAAACTCATAACGCACCTTGCCATCGCCATTAGTGGCAGCATGCAACCTGCGCCCACCATCAATCTGATAGATCCTGTTTTCCTCATCCAGCGTATCCACATCCAGCGGCACCCAAGTGAGTGTCTGAGCGACGGGGGTGATGTTAGTGCCCACCGTAGTTGTAGCAGTGGCATATACACGAGTATCCAAAGGATAAAGAGTTACAGAATACGTTTCTCCACATTTAGGTTTAGTGGCATTAGTCGTCCATGCCCAATGATCGATGGCGACAGCAGTAGATGTAGCTATCGGGTCGTGAGCAGCACCACCTGTCAGTGTTGATTCCGATAATGGTCTGCCATAGTTGATAGCTCCAACGGTTGGCGGAGTATCAATCACGGGCACACGTTTTTTTGTTTTACCCTTAAGCGTCACTGTGGCAGTTTTTTCATTTCCGGCATCTTTAATAGTGATGGTAGCAGGAGATGTGTAAAAATCGGTCGCTTCGTTTCGATTATATGTAACCGTAATCATTTGCGAGCCGTACTTACCCTTACCTGCTGTTATACTTGTTGCCGATAGACTAAACTTACTGCTACTTGATGTCAATGTGATAGGACTTGTAAGGTTACACCAATCTACAATGAAAGTGAGCGACGAATTAGCCTCATCGACAAATGCCTCACCAAAGTCGAGAGTTTTGGTTGTGGTGTTATCCTTGTTTGAAGACTTTACCTCAGTAGCCTCAAGACTTATATACTTGCGCTCTGTAACTTTAATACTTTGGAAATTACCATAATAGTTTCCTGAGTAAACAAGTTTTATATATCGTGTATTCCTGCTTAAATTAATTGTAGCAGAGCCACTTCCATTGTCTTCAGACCAAACCAATGTAGTAGGAGATGAAGTACTACCCTCATATACTCTCCAATCAACATCTGTTGCCCATCCTCCAGATGTTGTATAAGAAAAGGTTAATTTATCAGGAATCCCGTTAGTATTTAAGGCTATCACTACATACTTGTCGCCCAAATTCCACTCTACTCCCAAATACTTACTCTTTCTTTGCCCCAAACGAATACCACTCGACCAACTATTTTTGTCCCCTACATTAGCTACAACGACTGCAGAACTATTATAGTGGCTTTGGGTCATTGTAGTATTATAAGGCAATTGAGCGCGCATCGGAAGCGTTCCGACAAAAACAAGCAGCAGTGTTAATATATATCTGTAAATATGTTTCATATCAATCATTGGTTTATTCATTCCGATTAGGTTATTGTTGTGTTGCGTCTCTACACATTGATGTCATTCTTCATATTCTTTATCAGTCTCTTGCAGTACCAGAGTATAGCGAAGAGTATCATCAGCCAGAGGCTGTCGCCGAGAGGAGCACGGAACCATGTCTGGTTGTCGTAGTCGTTGAACCACTCAAGGAACTGCTCCCATGTGGGCAACGCTCTCCCGAAATCGCCTCGGTGATCCTCAGCCCACTGCTCATACAACCGCTGCAGCTCACTCATGTCGTAGTACCAATAAGTGTCGTCCTCGTAGAGGTAAGCATCGTTCTTGTCGTGCTCGGTGTACAACCAGTTGTAGAATGATTGGGCAACCATGCCTCCTCCACCCCCTCCGGATGCACGACGGCGCATGACCGAGAGACTCGCGCCCGACAGCGCCGACGATGTAAGAGCCACATCCTGTGGCCTATCCTGCTGCAAGCGAAGCGACTGATACTGACCTCTCAGACCCTGCTGTCCACGCTTGCCGGACTCACTCGTCGTCTCCTTGTTCCAACTCTTACTAACACCCTTAGTGCCGGACGAGAGCAGCGACGAGGGTGTTACCACCGTTGACGCCCCCGACGACGAACCAAACGACTGACTACGCACAGCGGAAGAGGCAGGGCCTACCGACTTAACCGACTGATAGATAGGAGTGTTTTGGCTATATGAGGAGAGAGAAGACGAATGAAGAGAAGAAGAACGAGAAAGAGACTGAGTAGAACACCAGATACCATCAGCCCATGCTAACTGCACAAACAACAGGGCAGAGAACAGTAGTAAAAGGCGGAAAAGACTAATACCTATATTATTGTTTATTAACAATCTATCCAAAAACATAACACTACTCAATTACCAAAATCCGCGGAGTGGACCAACAGACTCAACACTTCTGCAGGCAGACTCAACTGCACCCCCACTCGCTTGACTTGAGAGTATTTCAATAATGTACACTCAGAATATTCTTTTTTGACGCTTGCAAAATTACATATATTTATATTAACAGCAAAAAAATAACAAGTTTTTGGCGCCTTTTCCGAAAATACCTAAAGACAATCTTAAAAAAAGGAAATAATGAAAGGTGAAGGGGGAAAGTTGAAAGTTGGAAGTTGAATACCGCCACGCCGCATGGTCTCCCCCGCCCTATCTTTATTAACCGCAGATTAAGCAGATTGAGATAGATTTATACAGATTCTTTCTTTTTTTTGATTGGCTTCGCCATAACTGATGACGCAGATTCTACTCTTTTTAACCGCAGATTGAGCAGATTGAGATAGATTTATACAGATTTTCTTTGTTATGATTTGGCTTCGCCATCTCAGATGATGCAGATAATGAAATTTCTCACAGATGACGCAGATAAAGCAGATGAAACAGAGAATCTGTTTTTTAACCGCAGATTAAGCAGATTGATATAGATTTAGACAGATTTTCTTTGTTATGATTTGGCTTCGCCATCTCAGATGACACAGATAATGAAATTTCTCACAGATGACGCAGATAAAGAAGATGAAACAGATGGCTTGAATGGTTGAAAAGTTGAAAAGTTGAATAGTTGAATCCCCCACGCCGCATGGTCTCCCCCGCCCTATAGTAGGGAGGGGGTGAGGGGGCGGGTGATAGAAAGGTGAAAAATGAATCCGCGTCTCTACACAGGGTATCCAACAGCGTAGCGGTCTGACAGCGAAGCGGTCTTTCAGCGCAGCGTTCTAACAGCGAAGCGGGCTAATCGCATCCCTCCCGCCCCCTCACCCCCTCCCTCCAGGGGAAGGAGGGGGAGA